>NZ_JBFTRT010000479.1:0-7140 GCF_056399685.1 Pedobacter sp. 01N416 | reverse complement strand
TCTTTATAGAGCGGGATGAACTTAATATCCAGGATGTGGAGATTGCCAAAATCACCAACGACTTTTTGGCCTATATCCATCAGCTCCTAGCTTTAAATGTAGAAGTTGCCAGCGAATTTATCTTAGTGGCTGCAACGTTGATGCGCATTAAATCTAAAATGCTTTTGCCAAGGATTGAGGTTGATGAAGCCGGAAATGAAATTAATGCTGAACAAGACCTTATTGCAAGGCTTATCGCCTATAAGCAGTTTAAATCTGCAGCAGAAGAAATGAAAGTTTTTGAAGAGGAACGGTTTAAACAAGATCAGCGGGGTAATATTGCATATGATTTAACCCTGGCCGCTGCATCTTCCAGTCATCAGGATGAACTTTTATCATTGGATCTCTATAAACTTTTAACCGTTTACCACCGAACGATGCAGAAATATGAGCTGCGCAGCGAAGAGGTTAAACACACCGTGGTACAATATCCTTACACTATCGAGCAGCAAAAACACTTTATTGCGAATTTGCTCGATATCAATAAACAGATCGATTTTGCTTTAGTGCTTAAAAATTCGGATAATAAAGTGCATTTCGTTTATAATTTCCTGGCTATTTTAGAAATGTTGCAGCAACAAATCATAGAGATAACCATTGGGAGCGGCTTTAACAACTTTAATGTGAAAGCATTATCCTAATACGGCCTAAATTAAATTTGAATTTCTTACTTATCGATAGAGCATAAGAGTTGTTCGGTGCAGCATGGGTAAACGTTCAGCCGCACTCTGGCGCACAAGCTAACGCAGCAGTAATGCTTGCCGTTTTGCAGCCAGGCGATAAAATATTGGGATTTGATCTTTCTCATGGAGGTCACTTAACGCATGGCTCGCCTGTTAACTTTTCGGGTAAACTATATCAGCCTTTATTTTATGGGGTAGAAAAAGAAACCGGATTAATTGACTATAAAAAATTAGAAGAAGTTGCTTTAGCCGAAAAACCTAAATTAATTATCTGCGGTGCATCTGCTTATTCCCGCGAGTGGGATTACGCTTTTATCCGTGCAGTAGCTGATAAAATCGGTGCTTTGGTTTTGGCCGATATTTCTCACCCTGCAGGTTTAATCGCAAAAGGATTGTTGGCTAACCCACTTCCACATTGCCATATTGTAACCACTACAACCCACAAAACTTTACGTGGCCCACGTGGGGGTATGATTATGATGGGACAGGATTTCGAAAATCCATGGGGATTAAAAACACCTAAAGGTGAAACCCGTTTAATGAGTAACCTGCTCGATATGGCGGTTTTCCCTGGTACACAAGGTGGTCCGTTAGAGCATATTATTGCGGCTAAAGCAATTGCTTTTGGCGAAGCTTTAAGCGAGGAGTACGGAACGTACATTAAACAAGTTGCAGCTAATGCACAGGCAATGGCCAAAGCATTTGTAGCTAAAGGATATGGCATTATTTCTGGTGGCACAGATAACCACTTGATGCTGATCGATCTTCGAAATAAAAATATTACTGGTAAAGTAGCTGAAAATGCTTTAGAGAAAGCAGAAATTACAGTGAACAAAAACATGGTTCCTTTCGATGATAAATCGCCATTTGTAACTTCAGGTATCCGTGTAGGTACTGCCGCAATTACTACCCGCGGTTTAAAAGAGACTGAAGACAAGCAGTTACATTAATTTGTAACTGCTTTTTTTTGTGAAGTAAGTTTTTCGCCCTAATGATGCAAAACAAACGTTTGTTTTATATATTTGACCAATAAAATGATGTAACTTATGTGTGGAATAGTAGGCTATATTGGCTACAGAGAAGCCTGGCCAATTGTATTGAAAGGTCTTAAAAGATTAGAATACCGGGGTTATGATAGTGCTGGTATTGCACTGATGAACGATAGTGGTCAGCATATTTATAAAAAGGCTGGAAAAGTAGCTGTTTTAGAAGAATATGCAGAAGACAAAGATAAGTGTGGTACAATTGGTATGGGACATACGCGATGGGCAACTCATGGCGTGCCTTCCGATCGAAACTCTCATCCCCACACATCAAATGGCGGGAAGCTGTCTATTATCCATAATGGAATTATCGAAAACTACGCCACCTTAAAAGAAGAATTGACTAGTCGTGGCCACGAGTTTAAAAGCGATACGGATACAGAGGTATTAATTCACCTGATTGAAGAAATCCAGGAAATTGAAAATATTGATCTTTTAGAAGCAGTTCGTTTGGCTTTGCAGGAAGTGAACGGTGCCTACGCCATCGTGATTATGGATAAAGAACACCCTGATCGTTTAATTGCTGCGAGGAAAGGAAGTCCGATGGTAATTGGCGTTGGAGCAGGAGAATATTTTATTGCCTCTGATGCTACCCCGATTATTGAGTATACTAAAACCGTAATTTATTTAAAGGATGGCGAAATCGCCCTGATTACCAAAAATGACCTTTTAGTTAAACAATTGGATAACGTAGTGCAAACCCCTTTAATTCAAGAGCTACAGCTAAAACTAGAGATGTTGGAGAAGGGTGGCTTTGATCACTTTATGCTTAAAGAAATTTATGAGCAGCCACGTTCAATTAAAGATTGTATGCGTGGACGTATTTATCCTGAAGAAGGAAAAGTTCAGCTTGGCGGGATCAAAGAATTTGCAGAGAAATTAAAAAATATAGACCGGATCATTATTGTGGCCTGCGGAACATCGTGGCATGCAGGTTTGGTTGGCGAATACCTGATCGAAGAATATGCCCGTATACCTGTAGAGGTGGAGTATGCTTCAGAATTCAGGTATAGAAATCCAATTATCACCGAAAAAGATGTGGTAATTGCCATTTCACAATCCGGCGAAACTGCTGATACCATGGCGGCCATCGAGATGGCTAAAGAACGTGGAGCAACTATTTTTGGGATCTGTAATGTTGCGGGGGCTTCCATCCCGCGTTTAACCCATGCCGGCGTTTACACCCATGCTGGTCCAGAAATTGGCGTAGCTTCAACAAAAGCATTTACTGCCCAGGTAACGGTTCTAACCTTGATGGCCTTTTACATGGCGCAGCAAAAAGGAACCATTACCACCTCAAAATTAATCGAGCTTTTAACCGAACTGGACCATATCCCTGAAAAAATTCAGGTTGCTTTAGAATCGAACGATCTGATCAAAGAAGTTGCAGAAAAGATCAAAGATTCTACCAACTGTTTGTTCTTGGGAAGAGGTAGTGGTTTCCCTGTGGCCTTAGAAGGTGCCTTAAAGCTTAAGGAAATTTCTTACATCCATGCAGAGGGTTATCCTGCAGCAGAAATGAAGCATGGGCCTATCGCTTTAATTGATGAAGAAATGCCGGTGGTTTTTATTGCTACGCAGAATTCATCATACGAAAAAGTGATCAGCAATATACAAGAAGTAAAAGCAAGAAAAGGTAAAGTGATTGCGATTGTAACCCAGGGAGACACGGAGGTGAAGAAAATGGCCGATTACTGTATCGAAATTCCTGATGCTAATGAAGCCTTTTTACCACTTATAGCAACTATTCCACTTCAGTTATTATCGTATCATATTGCAGTGATGCGTGGTTGTAATGTAGATCAGCCTAGAAACTTAGCTAAATCGGTAACTGTAGAATAATTTTATAACAAACAAATAACCTGAATTCGATAATTAAATACTGATTGATATCTAAACTCAGTTTTGGGTTAAATCGGTCGTCACCCTGAATTTATTTCAGGGTCTTTCCTGCCAAAAAGGATGCTGAAACAAGTTCAGCATGACGATGAGATTAGGAATAAACCTTGTCTGATAGTTATTTTTACAATTTAATAATCGAACTCAGGTAAATAGATAAAGCTTTGCATTAATTTGTAGCCACTTTTTTGGTTATAGGCGTATTCAAATAATTTATATATTTTGATATTGATGAATTAAAACGGCAGGGGGGAAAGCGGGGCTGCAGGCTGCCATAGGTACCAATGCTAAATTCTAAAGAAATAAATCTTGTTGGAGATTAAAGCGATGTTAAAAAAAATAGCTTAAAAATTTAGTGGCAACCCTATAATCTTAAAATCTTGGTAAAAGTAAAGGGCCGATATTCTTAGAAGAAATATCGACCCTTACCATCTAAATTAACGCTCTCGAATATATAAACGGAAATTATCGCCGTTTTGTTTTGAGAAAATAAAAAAAAATAAATTATTTCTCGTAACTGCCTAAGGTTGAGGGATAAATTCTTGCATTTCCTTTCGCATCCTGATTAAGGTAATTAAAGAAATACGGATCAGTACTTAAATCAGCTCCCTTTTTTCTGACGATGCTACCGGGAGATACTCGAAAATCTTCTAGATCTTGATTAATGAAAAGAGGATCGGTATTTAAAATGTTGCCATTGTTGCTGTAAGCGCTGTTGGTAGATCGGATTAAATTGCTCCATAAATTGAATTGCACTATTGCAGACGTTTTCTTTTGGATATCCAATTCATTCGTTAAACTCCCCCATATGATATTATTGGTTAAATCTACCTGAAGTTTGTTATAAGCATTTGCCGATAAATAATCTGAAAAACTCAGAGAGGCAGTTTTACGCGGGAAATTTGAGTTGTAACCAGCAAAAGTATTCTGTTTTAAGTTGTAATTCCCTCCCCCTACTGCATATATTAAGTAATTTCCGCAGTTATACATCACATTATTAAATGCAAGCAGTTCCGAGTGGTAGCCAATGTAAGCCGCCACCTGCATGTTTTTAATTATACTGTTGCTTAAAATTAATTTGGGGTTGTTGTTAATGGCCAAAGAATCGGAGGTAATGCCAACAGATGCATTTTTGATGATCGCATTTTTAATAAGTCCACATCCAGTCCGTTTTAAGAAAATCCCTTTCCATTGCCCAGGCTCATCACTATATATGTATTCCAGCCTATCGCTACAAAATAGTACAGGTTCAGCAAGGCTGCCATTAACCACTAGATTCCCTTCTATGTTTAAATTTGCATCCTTGTGAAAATAAATTTTAGTTCCAGGTTGGATCGTTAGTGAGCCCCCGCTCTTAACAGTTAACGATCCATTAATAATGTAGGGTAGAGCTTTTGTCCAGATGGTATTGGCATTAATTGTCGATTCGTTAACAAATACAGCATTCTGTCCATAAGCTAAAAGCTGAATTACCTGTTTATTCCCATTTGTATTTAATATGATAGAATCTTGAACCAGAAAGGGCAGGTTAGTTGAATTTGGATTGATCGAAACTTTGACAAAGAGGTTTATAGAATCCCGGCCGTTTATAATGAGATCATTTTTGCTCTGCGTTTGCTCCCCGTTAATGTTAATGCTAAAAGCCGAAGTATTGCCACCTGATAATCTGATTTCGGAAACTTTAACCGCATCATTATTTTTGTTGACAATCTTTATTCTTTTAGTTGTTGATCCTACTGAAGTAAAGATGGTATCAAATAATACTTCTTTATTAGAGATGTTTAGTTTAGCATTCATATCTGTGGTTATACGCTCCCCTTTCCGGCAAGCTGAACCAATGAATAAAATTAAAAGCACTAAACCAATATTTAAACGCATAAATCAAACTTAGAAAAATGTTTGGCTACTTACAATAGCCTTCAAGCGTTGCCCCAGTGGTAATTACATCGTCAACCAGTAAAATATGTTTACCAATTATATCTTCAGCAGAATTTACCTGAAAAACATCTTTCATATTTTCATACCGGTTATACCTGCTTTTTTTAGTTTGACTCTCCGTTGAAGTAGTCCGGATAAGGTGATCTTCACTAATATCTATTCCCATTTGTGTTGCAATTCCTTTTGCAATAAAGCTACTTTGGTTATAACCCCTAATCTTATATTTTTTACGATGTAAAGGAACTGGGATAACCATGTTGATATCTTGATAAAGAATTCCGGTTTTTAGCCGTTCTCCTAGCATATTGCCTAATAGTACCCCAACATCGGTTCTGCCATTATATTTTAAGTTATGGATTAAGTTTTGAACCTTCGCTCCTTTTCTAAAATACAACATGGCCATTGCAGCATTAAGTGGTAAGCGGCCCCATAACTGCTTGGCAACCCTATTATCTGCATGTTGGTGATAATCGGTAAAAGGAAGGTCGTATAGGCATTTTAAACAAATCAACTCTTCGTGGCGAAACAAAGAATTGCCACATGCATTACATAGATTTGGAAATAGTAATCCAAATAAGTCAGAAGTCCATTGTTTAACCAAAAGCATCTAACTAATTTATAAAATATTTTTGATTTCCGAAGTTTAAGAGGCCAAGGCGATGGAAAGGGCTTCGGAACACTAGAGATTGAATTTTTAATCTTTTTTAGCAAAGCAGGTTCTTACTACTATATAGGTATGATTTCAGTAAATAACTTCCGAGGTTTAAAAGAGCGGGGTGTAAGGATAACTTCGGAAGTTTGCCTAGTGGTATATTGTTTGTGATTTTTAGGAAAGCAGGTTCAGTACTACTATGAGGGTTTGTTCCCGCTTTTCATTGCAAGTCCTCGCTGCGCTGTGGGCTTTCCATTGCAATCGGGTTTATTCTGCAGGGTCTTCCGAAGTTTCGGAGGGCCAAAGCTCAGGAAAAACTTCGGAAGTCTAAGGGCAGGGGAGTGCATAAACATTATTTGTTCCAGAAAGTTTTGCCCACTGCAACATTTTTTCTGTCTGAAAACCATGTGGTTAACAGAATCCTTTCGTTGATCCGTAAAAAAGCTTTGCGTTAGTGTTAATTTTTTCTACTTTTGCATCCCGCTTCGGAGGAAGGGTTTTGAATGAAAGGATGGCGCAGGGGATAATGAGAGCGGGATTTATTTTAAAATAAATGTTGCGGAAGAGGAAAAGATTGCTACCTTTGCMGCCCGTTCGGGAATGACGGAAAGCTGGTTAACATCAGCGTATTGAAAAGAGGGGAATAGGAAAAAGAGGGGGTTAAAAAAATAAAATTTATTTTATTTGTGATTCCGGAAAAGATCCTTACCTTTGCACTCCCAACGATAAGGAAGGGTAAAAGAATCGGAACGGCGGATGTCGGGAAGATAGAAAAAAAAGATTGAGATAAACAGAAACACAGGAGAGAGGAAGAAGACTTTCCGCAACTGAAGTTTAACGATATATAAGTGATCGGCCGCGAGGTTTACCAGATCAACAAGTTCTT
>NZ_JBFTRT010000478.1:0-4047 GCF_056399685.1 Pedobacter sp. 01N416 | reverse complement strand
GATTAAAGTTATTGCTGAAGATAAAATGCCTGATTTAAATGCATTTACAATCGAATCTGCAATGAGTATGGTTGCTGGTACAGCACGCAGTATGGGAATCACCGTTTCTGGTGACGCACCCTGGAACAATTAATTAAAAAACAGTTTACAACAGTGGCGAAATTAACTAAAAATCAAAAAAAGGCACACGCTAAAATAGAAGCTGGTAAAGCTTATACTTTACAGGCTGCTGCTGCTTTGGTAAAAGAAATCACTACCACTAAATTCGACGCATCAGTTGATATTGATGTATCTTTAGGTGTAGATCCGCGTAAAGCGAATCAAATGGTACGTGGTATTGCTACTTTACCACACGGTACAGGTAAAACTGTACGTGTTTTAGCTCTAGTAACTCCTGATAAGGAAGAAGAAGCGAAAGCAGCTGGCGCAGACTTCGTAGGTTTAGACGAATATGTGGCTAAAATTGAAGGTGGTTGGACCGATGTAGACATTATTATCACAACACCAGCTTGTATGGCAAAAGTAGGTAAATTAGGCCGCGTTTTAGGTCCAAGGAACTTAATGCCAAATCCAAAATCTGGTACAGTAACTAACGAAGTTGGTAAAGCTGTAACAGAGGTTAAAGCAGGTAAGATTGATTTTAAAGTAGACAAAAGCGGTATTATACACGCTTCAATAGGGAAAGTATCATTCCCAGCAGATAAAATTTATGAGAATGCACTTGAAATCATTCAGGTAATTTCAAAATTAAAACCATCTGCTGCTAAAGGAACTTATTTTAAAAGCATTCACGTGTCTTCTACAATGAGTCCTGGAATTGCAATTGAAACAAAATCAGTAGCGGGGATTTAATCATGAACAGAGAAGAAAAAAACGAAGTAGTTTTAGAACTACAAGGACAAATGCAAGAGTATGGCAATTTCTATATTGCTGATACTTCTAGCCTTTCTGTTGAGCAGATTAACAACATCCGCCGCAAATGTTTCGAAGGTGATATCATCATGAAAGTTGCTAAAAACTCTTTAATCCGCAAAGCGATTGAAGGTTTAGATGGCGATGCTTCTGAGATATACGAAGCCCTTAAAGGTTCATCATCATTATTATTCTCAAAAACAGCAAACGCTCCGGCTAAGTTGATTAAAACTTTGAGAAGAACATCTGATAAACCATTGCTTAAAGCAGCATATATAGATTCATCAGTATACGTTGGCGATGACCAATTGAATAACTTAGTAAGCTTAAAATCGAGAGAAGAGCTTATTGGCGATATCATTGGATTATTACAATCACCAGCTAAGAATGTTATATCTGCGCTTAAATCAAGCGGAGGCAAAATTGCAGGAATTGTTAAAACTCTACAAGAAAGAGAAGGTTAACGAACACCTTAAGTTCGCAATTAAACAAAATTATTTTTACGTAAATTTTTAAAATCTTAATAAAATGGCAGATTTAAAATCGTTTGCTGAGCAATTAGTAAACTTAACAGTTAAAGAAGTTAACGAATTAGCTCAAATCTTAAAAGACGAGTATGGTATCGAGCCTGCAGCTGCTGCTGTAGTTGCTGGTCCTGCTGCTGGTGGTGATGCACCTGCTGCTGCTGCAGAAAAAACATCATTTGATGTTATCTTAAAAGAAGCTGGTGGCGCTAAATTAGCAGTTGTGAAACTTGTTAAAGACTTAACTGGCCTTGGTTTGAAAGAAGCAAAAGACTTAGTTGACGGAGCACCAAAAGAATTAAAAGCTGGTGTTACTAAAGACGAAGCAGAAGCTCTTAAAAAACAATTAGAAGAAGCTGGAGCAGTAGTTGAGATTAAGTAATCACTTAACTTAGCTAAGCTAAAAATGTATTAGACACCGACTGAAAATGTCGGTGTCTTTACCTGTTTATAAACATCTCATTTTGTTTGGTTAATGAGAATGCTTGAAACTGAAACCAAACAAATAGTTTATTCTTAAACTAAAATCTTTTAGTCCATTGGCAAAGACAGTCGAACAAAGAGTAAATTTTGCAACTAGTAAGCACATTATAGACTATCCGGATTTTCTGGATGTGCAATTGCAATCATTCAGAGAATTTTTCCAGATAGATACCACATCAGACGATCGCTCTAGCGAAGGTTTGTTTAAAGTGTTTGCTGAAAACTTTCCAATAACAGATTCAAGAAATATCTTCGTATTGGAGTTTCTTGATTATTTTGTTGATCCGCCACGTTACGATATACATGAGTGTATTGAGCGTGGATTAACCTACAATGTTCCATTAAAAGCAAAGCTGAAGCTTTCTTGTAATGATGTAGAACATGAAGATTTTGAAACCATTATCCAGGATGTGTACTTAGGTACAATCCCGTATATGACACCAAAAGGTACGTTTGTTATCAACGGTGCAGAACGTGTTATCGTTTCGCAATTACACCGTTCTCCAGGAGTGTTCTTCGGTCAAAGCCGTCACACAAATGGAACCAAATTGTATTCTGCACGTGTAATTCCTTTCAAAGGTTCATGGATCGAGTTCGCTACAGACGTTAATAACGTGATGTATGCTTATATCGATCGTAAGAAAAAATTCCCGGTTACCACTTTATTACGTGCTATCGGTTACGATTCTGATAAAGATATCTTAGAACTTTTTGATCTTGCTGACGAAGTAAAAGTTAGTAAATCTGGTTTGAAGAAATACATCGGTCGTAAACTGGCAGCAAGGGTATTGAAAAAATGGGTTGAAGATTTTGTAGATGAAGATACAGGTGAGGTAGTTTCTATCGACCGTAATGAAGTGATTCTTGAAAGAGAAACCGTTTTAGAAGACGAACACATTGATATGGTTATCGAAGCAGGCGTAAAAAGCATCATCTTGTCTAAAGAAGATGGCGCAAGTCAGGCTGATTATACCATTATATATAATACATTACAGAAAGATACATCAAACTCAGAAAAAGAAGCTGTAGAAAACATCTATCGTGCTTTGCGTAATGCAGAACCACCTGATGAGGAAACAGCCCGTGGTATCATTGATCGTTTATTCTTTTCAGATAAACGTTACGATTTAGGAGATGTTGGTCGTTACCGCATCAACCGTAAATTAAAAATGAATACCCCTGATGAGGTTAAAGTATTAACAAAAGCAGATATTATTGCAATTGTTAAATACCTGATCAAATTGATCAACTCAAAAGAAGAAGTAGATGATATCGATCACTTGTCTAACCGTCGTGTACGTACGGTAGGTGAGCAATTGTACGCACAATTTGGTGTTGGTTTAGCCCGTATGGCCAGAACAATCCGTGAGCGTATGAATATTCGTGATAACGAGGTGTTTACACCAACTGATTTGATTAACGCCCGTACGTTATCATCGGTTATCAACTCGTTCTTTGGTACTAACCAGTTGTCTCAGTTCATGGATCAAACGAATCCATTGGCAGAGATCACACACAAACGCCGTTTATCGGCTTTAGGTCCAGGTGGTTTATCGCGTGAGCGTGCCGGTTTCGAGGTACGTGACGTTCACTATACGCACTATGGTCGTTTATGTACTATTGAAACACCAGAGGGACCAAACATTGGTTTGATTTCATCACTTTGTGTGCATGCAAAAATCAATAATTTAGGTTTCATTGAAACACCATACAAACGTGTTGAAGATGGTAAAGTAGTTGTAGATTCAGACGTTATTTATTTATCTGCTGAGGACGAAGATGGTAAAACCATCGCTCAGGCCAATGCAGAATATGATGATAAAGGTAATTTTACCACACCACGTGTTAAAGCGCGTTATGAGGGTGACTTCCCGATTATTGAGCCTGAGAAATTAGACTTAATGGACGTTGCGCCTAACCAGATTACTTCAATCGCTGCTTCGTTAATCCCGTTCTTAGAACATGATGATGCGAACAGGGCTTTGATGGGATCGAACATGCAACGTCAGGCCGTACCATTGTTGCGTCCTGAAGCACCAATTGTAGGTACAGGTTTAGAAGGTCGCGTTGCACGTGACTCAAGAACTTTGATCAACGCAGAAGGTGACGGTGTTGTAGAGTATGTTGA
>NZ_JBFTRT010000477.1:0-4057 GCF_056399685.1 Pedobacter sp. 01N416 | reverse complement strand
GTTAAAGATGATAAAGCGATTATTGGCGGTTTTGCTACCATAAATGGCCAAACGGTAATGGTTATTGGTCACCAAAAAGGTAAAAACACCAAAGAGCGCCAGTTCCGTAATTTCGGTATGGCCAACCCTGAAGGTTACCGTAAAGCTTTGCGTTTAATGCGTTTGGCTGAAAAATTTAATAAACCGGTTGTTTCTTTTATCGATACTATGGGGGCTTACCCTGGTTTAGAGGCCGAAGAACGCGGACAAGGTGAGGCCATTGCCAGAAACTTATTGGAAATGTCTATTCTTCGCGTGCCAATTATCTGCATTGTTGTAGGTGAAGGTGCTTCTGGAGGTGCTTTGGGTATTGGTATCGGCGATAAAGTTTATATGTTAGAGCATACCTGGTACTCGGTAATCTCTCCTGAATCCTGCTCATCTATTTTATGGAGAAGCTGGGATTTTAAAGAGAAAGCTGCTGAATGTTTAAAGTTGACTTCTGATGATATGTTTGGCAACAAACTAATCGATGGTATTATTCCAGAACCACTTGGAGGTGCGCATCAGGATCCGGAGTTAATGGGCCGAACTTTAAAAGATTACCTTATTAAAGATTTAGCTGCCTTAGGTAAACTAAAAACCGATAAACTGATCGAACAAAGGATTGAAAAATTCTGTGCGATGGGTGTTGTAAACGAATAATCATTAAAAAAATAAATTTGAATCCTGTTTGGCAACGCTGAACAGGATTTTTTTGTGGATAAATCCCAAACTTTTAAGGGTATCACTAGATATACGTCACCCTGAATTTATTTCAGGGTCTTTGTAGCGTGATAGATGCTGACCACGAAGTACCTATTAGGCCATTAAAACAATACAAAATGCTAATAAAATAAATTCAGCATGACGATTGCACGGATAACCGAGTGGAAAATTAATCATTATTAAGCCAACTTAGGCTATGATTTAAACCTCGCAGGTTTTAAAAACCTGCGAGGTTTGGTCAATAAAAAAGCAGCTACAAATTAATGCAGCTGCTTTGTAAGCTATTTTCAGATCCGTTTACTGTTGTGGCCCCTGTTGTGGGAAAAACATCGATAAACGGCCTTCTAAACTGTTAAATGTTTTCTGCAGCTTATCACTCAGTTTATCCTGACCTGCAGCTTTACTCGTTTTAATCATTCTGTCTAGGTAGTATAATCCCGTTTGAATGTTCTGTGATCCGGTTAAACCTTTTGATTGAGATATGTCAGCCAGGTAGTTTAATTCTTTATTGATATAATCGCCAGATTTGTCTAAAATATCATTAGCTCGGGCGGTTTCTCCTAGTTTATATAGGTTTTCAGCCATGTAAAATTTCACAACAACCGTACGGATGCCGAAGAATTTATCAGGCATTACAGCAAAATATTTATCTACTACTTTTTTGGCATCAGCTATTTTACCTTCTTTAATTAAGCTGTTGGTTAAGCTACTGAAGAGATTGGTGAAAATGAAAGTATCATCTGATGACTGTGGATCTAAATATTTAGCGGTTTTCATATTTCCCCACTTAAATTTAGTCATCACATTATTATACAATACAGGCGTATTTAATTGCTCCGGCCTATCATCAGATGCTGTTGTGTCAGCTTTAAGCGGTAATAAACGCATGGCCAAACCTTCGCTGTATAAATATTTGTCTAAGCCGTTATATTGCTCAGAAGGTACTGTAGAAGCGAAATAAATCGGGCGTTTCCAGTTGTTATGTGCAAGAATATCGAACATGGCCAAAGTTCCTTTAGTAACATAACCTTTATTAAACTTCCAATCCATTGTGGTGGCGATTTTTGAAGCATCAGCTGCAGGTACTGTTCCTGTACTTACTACTTGCTGCGGATCTACTGTAATTTTAAGGTTTTTAGTTGGCAGGAAGTTAGATTTTGATCCATCCTGCATAGGTACTTTGTCGCTTTCATCGTTTGATAGCAACAAATCAACTACGTTTTTAAGCTCAACACTACCTGCAATTTTGTAATCATCGTATGGCATTACATCTCTTTCTCCCTGTACATATTGCTCAGGTTTCATTGAAATTGGTAATGGAGCCGATTCATTTTGTTTTTGCCTTAAACCGTTAATGTACCAATCTGTATCGAATAAACTTAAGTTTACAATACGCACATCAGGACGAACATTTTCTACCTCCTGGATATACCAAAGTGGGTAGGTGTCATTATCGCCATAAGTAAATAAGATGGCATTTGGCGCACAGGATTGTAGGTAATCCAAGGCAATATCATGCGGAACCATTTTTGTAGAGCGGTCATGATCATCCCATCCCTGCTCGGCCATAATTACCGGTGCAGCCAGTAATCCAATTACCGTTGCACCAATGGCACCGGCAGTTGGCGTTAGTTTTTTAAACAACCACTCTTTAATGGCGAGTGCCCCGAGCCCGATCCATATTACAAAGGCATAGAACGATCCTACATAAGCATAATCCCTTTCGCGGGGTTCTAATGGTTTTTGATTTAAGTATAATACAATGGCAATACCGGTAAAGAAGAATAGTAATGCTACAACTCCCGCATCTTTTTGGTTACGTTTAAAATGCCAAAGTGCACCAATAACGCCTAAAATTAATGGTAAAAAGAAGAAACGGTTATACGCTTTATTATCGACGGTTGATGGTGGCAGATTGCTTTGATTGCCTCTCAACATGGCATCGATTGGTTTAATGCCGCTAATCCAGGTACCTTCATGTCCGCTACCCTGACCTTGCTCGTCATTCTGGCGGCCAGCAAAATTCCACATGAAATAACGCATGTACATGTAGCCAATCTGATAGCTGAACAAGAAACCAACGTTATCCACCAGATTAGGATTTTTAGAATCATCTAAGCGCATCCACTCTTTATAAAAAGCAGCATGTTTAGGATCATCGCTATACATACGTGGCAGTAAAGTGTTGTTGTTATACTCGTAATCGGTTTTTTTACCCGCTACCTCATATTTGTCTTTTCCTTTTCTCCAGATGGTTTTTCCTTCAGTTACACCTACTCTTTCAGAGTTATAGTTAGGACCGTAACCCAATGGCCTGTCGCCATATTGCTCACGGTTTAAGTAGCTTAAGAAAGAGAAAGCATCTTTCGGTGCACTGTTATTTAAGTTCGGATCTGCCTTTGCCCTGATGATAATCATCGAGAATGATGCATAACCGAAAATGATTAATACAGTAGAGATTAAACCTAGGTTTAATAATTTCTTTTGGTGCTGGATAGAATAACGGATTCCCCAAACCAGGGCGCCGATTAATAAAATAGCGAAGAATAAAACGCCTGTTCCAAAACCCAGACCTAATGTGTTAACAAAGAATAAATCGAAATAAGCACCAAACGAAACCAGGTATTGGATAATACCATATTGGATTACCGCTAAGATTAGAATACCAACAATAAGGGTTTTAATAATTCCCGATGTTGTTGCTTTATCTGTTCTTTTGAAATAATAAATAAAAGCAAGTGCTGGGATGGTTAGTAGGTTTAACAAGTGGATACCAATTGATAAACCCATAATATAGGCAATAAACAATAACCAACGATCGGCACGTGGCTCATCGGCATGTGCTTCCCATTTAAGGATAGCCCAGAATACAATCGCTGTAAATAACGATGATTGTGCGTAAACTTCTGATTCTACTGCCGAAAACCAAAAACTATCAGAGAAAGTATAAGCCAAAGCACCAACGGCACCTGCACCCATAATGCTGATCAATTTACCGGTTGTTAACTCTTCGCCGGCTTTTAACACCGTTTTTTTAGCCAATGCAGTGATGGTCCAAAATAAGAATAAGATAGTTGCCCCGCTCGATACAGCCGAACCAACATTCATCCAGTAAGCGATTTTGGTCAAATCTCCAGCTGCAAAAATAGAGAAGAAACGTTGGAGCATTAAGAACAAAGGCGCACCAGGCTGGTGAACAACCTGCATTCTAAATGCCGATGCGATAAATTCACCGCAATCCCAAAAACTGGCAGAAGGCTCTAAGGTTAAAACGTAAGTTAGTGTAGCAATTAAAAAGCAGATCCAGCCT
>NZ_JBFTRT010000476.1:0-5871 GCF_056399685.1 Pedobacter sp. 01N416 | reverse complement strand
ATAATACAAAATGAATAAATTTTCAGCCGGCATTTTTTGTTTTTTCATAGGCCTTTATGTTTTCAACGGCATTCAAGCTAGCTATGCTGGTCTTTTTGATGCCAAAAAGAAAGAGCCCTTCGGCGGCGGCGAGCTGAGGCAAGCCCTTGGTGTATCGAAAAGAAACAATTATACGTCACTCATATTGATTTTTATAAGATAAATTATCCCTCAGGATGACAATGTTTTTTCGTTTTCGACCATAGAAAGGTCTTCGACAAGCTCAGACTGACAACGGCATAGTACTTAACTTAATCACATTGCCCTACGCCATTAAAAAAATAAAATAAACTTACGATGAAAAAAGCTAGATGTAGTTAGGCTCTTTTAAATTTAACTGAGCTTCCTGGTTTTACCCAAACTGCTTTCTTCACAATGGTTTTTCCCTTATCATCTAAAAATTTAGGCTGCCAGAGAATTTTCTTTTGGCCATTATTGGTTAGCGTTGTAGCAATATTACCATCATGTTTTACTGTAATGGAAGTCATTAATACAGGTAAATCTTTTAATTCGGAACTTGTTGTTTTTTTACCACGGTACAATGTTGTGATCTGATCAAACCGTGCATCGGCTTCTATTCCCATTAATCCTTCTGTAAAACCTTTAATAACACCGAAAGAAACTTCAGGGTACTCCCTCCTGGCTGTTGCAGGATCGGTTAAGTGCAACAAATAACCGTAGGCTTTTTCTGATTGCCCGTTCTGGTACATAATTAAGGGAAAATACGACAGGTTTTCTACATTCCAGTTTTTCGATAATAGATGTTGAATGGTTTTTTCTTTGCGTTCACCAGCTTTTAAGGCATCGAACCAAAGTAAAAAAGTTTCCCCTTCATCCATACCGAATTTATGGTCGTTCGAATAAAAAGTATGGTATTGCGAAGCGCTGTCGTTCCACCACAAAGCATCGATACTTTTCTGATAAGCTTCAGCCTTTTCTTTAAACTGTTTTGCTTTATTGTGCTGCCCTTTTAGGTCGAGCATTGCTGCATACGACATTAAACCCCTATAGATTGCACCAACAAGGTCTACCCCCATTTTAATATTGGGTACCCCCTCCGAATAAGAAGGTAAACCACGGCACCGATGAAAAGAATCATTATTATTGAAAGGCACAGGAGCATTTGGATGCGTTGGCCTTTTCAGCAAAGAATCGGCCTGCAACACCCAACGGTTAATATATTCGGTTACTGATTTTTCGTGAAAGTTTTTAAAACCTGAGCCGTTGATATATTCAAGGTCGCCTGTCCATAAATATAATTTCCAACTGGCATTAAGCACATCAAAATTTGCATTCAGGTTATACCAAAATGCTGTATCATTGCGATAATCTTCTTTAGCGGGTTTACCTAAATGGTTAATTTCCCAATAAGAACACCAGTCTTTAGATTCGGATATATTGTTAACAAATAGCCTGAACATATTTTTATTTTCCTTATTCAAGCCTAATATCTCGCCACCAATGCTCTGGTGGGCTACATCGCGCATACAGAATGCCGATCTTGGCGGTAAAGCAGATTCGTACCAAGGGCCAACCGGATCAGAAGTCTTGCCTTTATAACTTAATGCCATTTCTTTGGCCCTAACAAATGCGGTTTGCAAAGCGGCATCGGTTGATTTGAAAGTTACTCCGCCCTGGGCATAAACGCCGCAGCATAGGCAAATAAAAATGTTTACAAAAAGGATTCTTTTCATTTGTTTAATATAAGTTAATTTCTACAGTCTGTTTTCCGTCCCAGTTGATTTCTTTGTTTCCAGCCTGCAGGAAGATAAGGGCACAACCGGAATGATTTAAAACCAGTAGGTTGTATCCCAAACAATCCTTCGGTTATGGCACGACAATATAATCCACTCTCAGCCGAAAGATGGCGCTGATCTCCTTCTGGCCAGGCTTCAACAGCATAAGGCACATGTTCGCCCAGCAAACGTTTGGCAGTATAGTATTTCAGGTATTTCATGGTGGTATCGGTCATACCTGCATTGAACAAGCCACGCACAGCGTACAAAAGCGAACGGTCCCAGAATACTTTTGATCCTGATTCGCTCAACATCCCGTCCTTTGTCCACAGGTAATCAGACAAAAGCGCCTTGGCAGTCTGCTCTTTTCTACCGTAAATCCCCATTACCAGTGGCATTCCTATCCATGATCTAAGCTTATCATTTCCCTCGTAGTAACGGTAAGTATCGAATCCCTGTACCTTTGCCCCAAAATATTTCTCTATTGCTATTTTTAGTACAGATGCTTCTTTAAGCAAATTTGTTGAAGTTATTTTATCACCAAGACTTGCTGACAGATCTGCAGCACTGATCAATGCGCCGTAAACTAGCGTATTGGTTGATAGGTTAATTTTACCAGCCGGAAACCTTCCTTCCAGCTCATCCGAATCGGAAGCAATTACCCCGTCTGCACTTTTTTTCCTTCTTGAAAATTCCAGGCACCATGTTATCAGTGGCCACAATTGTCGGGCCTCGGCTGTATCTGCATAAGCCAGTGCAAACCTCGATGCACCATAAGCAATCATAGCCATATCACCGCGATCGCCTGCTCCATTCCATTTATCAGTTCCTTCTGCTATAATCGAACTAGGAATCGGTTTGTATTCGGGATTCATGTATTTGGCAAACAGGCGGAAACTATTTTTAGCACTTTCATTCCCTGCAGTATTGCCCAAAAAAGGGAAAAACGGGTCCATGTATTCTGCCTGGTCATTTGCCCATATTGCAGCGTAATAAGATCCACCACCGGGACCATGCATTAAACCATTTTTCGTATCAAAAATACTTTCAGAAGCCCTGATTTTAGCAAAAGCAAACATCTGATTCAGGGTATCATTTGGCGTTTTCAGTACCAGTTGCTGCGTAATTTCGCTTACAAAATTCCTTCGTTTTAACGATTCGTATACTGAAGAAAAAGTATAAGGCTGGTCGGCGGTTTTCCGTGCCGAATAAACAATTGCATAGGTTTGCTCTTCCCCTGCTTTTAAAATAAACTTACCGGTCCCAAATATCTTTGTATTGAGCAGGTAAGTACCATAAACGCCTTTACTGCGTGCGGTACTATCTGTTTGATCAAACTCCGGAACAACAATTTCGACTGGTTTCAATCCATTATTTTTAAATACCGTGTGTTCAATAAATGCTGGTTTATCGGTTGATGGGAGTAGCTCGCGTATTATGTTCACATTTCCTATTTCAGACCTGATCTTTACCGAGCCATTGATAGAAAAAGCCATAGGTTGTTCATTCAAAGCTATTCCGTCGATCATAACCGGAGGTATTAGCTGATCAAAATCTTTAATCAGGCTTCCACGGGTATCGTTTGGAATAATCCGCAGCATCGGGAATACGAGTTTTCTTTTTAAAACCAGATTATTTTTATCGTTTACACCATAGGTAATTATTGCGGAAATTTGTTTCCCGCTCATTTCTATCTGATCGGTATGTTTGGTGTTTTTTTTAACAGTCCATTCGATGCCCCCGTTCTTTTGCAGGTGCCAACGTAAATCCTGAGCGTTTACATCAAAACAATGCAACAAAATTAAGATGAACGGTATACATTTTATTGGGAAAGATTTCATATCAAAAAGAAAAAAATGAAGAGGCTTGTTCATAAATACGATTTTTCTTCAAATCTGTCACGTTGAGCCTGTCGAAACGCCTTATAATCTTTCGACAAAGTCCTTCGACAAGCTCAGGATGACAAATTTTACATTTATGAGACAACCTTCATTAAAAATAGCATTTTAATTAATAATTTGGGTTTTGCACAATGGCAGGGTTCTTTTGTATTTCGCTTCTCGGGATTGGGTAAAAATAAAAACTTGGTACCCAGGTACGCTCCTGAACGGTCATTAATGCATAGGTAAAAGTACCGTTTGCCTGTTTGGTAATCGTTACACCTTTTGCATCTTCTGAACCTGTTTCTGCTATTCCCCATCTCCTGATATCAAAATAACGGTGTCCTTCAAAGCAAAGTTCTATCCTGCGTTCATGTCTTATCTGATCCATTAGTAACGCTCCAGACCCACTTACGGCTGGCATACCCGCTTTTTCAGTTCTTATTTTATTCAGGTAATTTAGGGCCTCTCCGTCTTCTCCAAGTGCAGCACAGGCTTCGGCATAATTCAAATAGATTTCCGATAACCTGAAAACCACCCACTGGCTGGCATCGTAATCCTGAACGTTCCAATCGAAAGCCTCATTTACCATTTTTTTCACGCAATATCTCGTTTTTGACGCATTCCACGGAGAATAAGGACTTTGGGGAGAGTCATCACCACCTTCAAAAAAGCTGGTTAAACGTCCTTTAAACTGCTGATTATTAGCCAAAATTGTCGCATAAAATCTTGGTTCTCTGTTCAGATACGGATCTTTTGCCTGTACAGGATTGCTCCAGCTAAATTTTGTACCATCGGCCATTTCAAAATCATCAACCATTTGTTGAACAACATTGTAAGCGCTATAACCATTATAACCATTTGGGCTCAAATCTCTGCTCACGGTATTATAACGATCTGCTCTTACCAAGCCGCTGTATACTCTCGAAAAAATAATTTCTGAATTAAAAAAATCGAGATAAGTTTTGTTATAGGTGCCATTGGCCGCATTGCCGTATAAAGCGTATTTAGGTGTAGCAAAATCAATTACAGCCTTGGCTGCCAGTTTTGCATCTTCCCAAAGCTTCTTATCGTTGCTTTTATTAAAGTAAGGGCTCGCAGCATACAGTAAAAGTCTCGATTTTAAGGCCAAAGCTGCTCCTGCAGTAGCGCGGCCTTTATCATTAGCACCTGTATAAACTGTTGGCAGGGTTTTCAAAGCCTCCGTTATCTCGGCAAGTATAAAATCCTTAGTTTCGGTCCATGTGGCTCTTTTCTCGTTAAAGCTTTTGTCGTTCACATCGTAAACCTTAACAATAAGCGGTACGCCACCAAACCTTTTTAGCAGTTCGAAATAAGCCAAAGCGCGTAAAAAGTGTACCTCACCTTTCATCGTTTTAACCGCATCGCCTCCTGCTGTTACCTGATCAATATTTGTGAAGAATATATTACTGTAGCGGATAGAAGCATACATTTTGTTCCAATGGTTCAGCGATTCTGAACTTTGGTTATCAGGCGTGGCCTCACCCCGTACATACAGGTTTTCATTTGTCCAGTTAAAGTTTCCATAAAGCTCATCGGTTTGCGCGCCCCAGCCTAGTCCACCGTCCTGGTAAGCGAGCACCGTTTGATCGTAAATACTGTTTACAAAAACCTGAACCAGTTTTGGATCGGTCCATACATCCTTTTCTGAGTAAGCGTTTAAAGGCTGCAGCTCGAGCGCCTTTTTACATCCTCCGATTAGCAGCAGTGTACAGATGAGTAAAACTGTGCTGTTTATTTTTAAATTATTGATGTTCAATTTCATGATATACTTTTTTAGAAGGTAATGTTTGCGCCAACATTGATCACACGCTGTTGTGGATAATACTGCCCTGAATTACTTGGGGTTTCTGGATCGAACGATGGCCCGAAGCGATCGATAGAAAATAAGTTTGTTCCGCTGATATAAAGTCTTACATTTTGCATTTTTATCTTTTCAATCAATGTTTTTGAAAAGGTATAACCCAGCTCCATGTTCTTTAACCTTACAAAAGCCGCATTCCGCAACCAAAGATCCGATTCAAGGGTATTTACGCCGAATGTTCTGCCTGTTGGGCCGCTAAAATTTCTTGGATATTTATTATCGCCTGGGTTTTGCCATCTTTCTTCAAAAAATTCCTGAACCATATTTAAACCCGCTGGCGCCAGGTAAGATTTGGCCCTTGCCTGTCCCTGAAAGACCTGTCCCTGAAAGA
>NZ_JBFTRT010000475.1:0-4848 GCF_056399685.1 Pedobacter sp. 01N416 | reverse complement strand
GCTTCTGCCAGTACATTTAACATTAATGGTATTCTTACCTGGAATGGCATTATAAAAACGTTACAAGCAGCCTCAGGAAGTAATTTTTTTAACACCAATGGAGACGTTGTTGGCACCACAGGCATACACGACTACAGTAGCAATAGGGGGATCTACTTAGGGGGTACAGCAAAAACGATTAACTTAATTCAGTCTCCAGGAACTGGCACCATGCCAAACAATCTTTCCTTCGGTCTACTACTTAAAACAAACCATGCATTATCAGGGAATTGCAAGTTGTATGACCCAATTTTATACAACCAACCCTCTACACTTGATCTTGCGGGCTATAATCTACAGGTATCTGCTCTTAAACAAGGGGCTGCAAGTAATTTAATAAAAGGCAATACCGCTTCTAACCTTACCATTTCTGGAAGTACAGGTACAACAACCAGTGCAAGTGTAATTAATTTTGATCCTACAGCGGCAGTGCTTAATGGTTTTAATATTGATAATGCTTACAATGCTTCTGCAGCGCAGACAAGCGTCACTATAAACGGAAATCTTACGGTAAATTCATTGAATTTTGGCACTACCACTGGAGATAACGGAACGAGAATTCTACAAGTAAACGGTAATTTTACATTGAACAACAGTGGCTCTATGCGTGTACAAACTAAAGGAGCAACAACACCAGGAACTAATTATGATCAATTATCAGCAACGGGAAATGTTACCATAGGAACCTCAACAACGCTGAAGGTTGATTACACTAATTCATATACCCCTCAAGCTACAGCACTTGCTGCGGCCGTAACTAGTTATAATGCACTTAATATTGTGGTAAACGGATATAATATCACTGGAAATATTACCAGCTATGGTCAAACGACGTTTCTAAAAACTTTTGCCCAACAACTCAAATTTCATCCCGAGGATACTGACACCTATACCAAAGCCCTTAACACGGTGTGGTTGGTATCAGACCTCGTATGTAAAGGAACATTGGCTTTAGACTATAATCAATATTCTTATAGAGATTTTGCAAAACCAGCAATACTAATACCCAGCATTAAAGACAACTCGTATGTAAAAAGCTTGTTCGAAAATGTACTGTATCAACAGAATAATTTCGACTATATATGGAATCCTACAGTTTCTGGCATTAATGTAGACCATGTTGGAAACTCAGGAGTTGTTACCATGGCCTATGTAAAATGGATTGACGCTGCCGATGAACGTTTTCGTTATATGACTGCTTTCAAGCGTGAAATGGAAGCATTTGCCGCCTATTCAGAAGGGACTAAGGACGGGTTAAAGCCAGACGGTTCAGGATTTCATCACTGGGCAGCCTATCCATCATATATGTATGATTTAAGCTATGCAACGAGTATTTTTTCATGTTTACGGCAAACTTCCTTTGAGATAAGCGGTGCAGGTTATCTTCGTTTTAGAGATGCACTTATGGCACAACTTATGTTTACCAATGATGCAACTACGAGATTCTTAACTATGACAGGAAGAAAACCCGAAGAAGTAGCTACTACCATTAGTAGATACGATTTCCGTAGTATGGCATTGACAGGAGGAAGTATCTTAGGTACAGGGGCCTCAGATCCGGTTATGGCTAACATTTACACTCGTTTATGGGGTACTTATGCAGCATTTGGTGACAACACTATAGCACCTTACAACGAAGGTTATTTCCAGTTCAATCATAGTATGGCGGGCATTTATCGTAAAAACAATTGGCTGGTGGTATGTAAAGGATTCAATGACAATATGTTTGGCACAGAAACTTATCCAGATGCCAACCGTTTCGGCCGTTATCAAAGTTATGGCGCCATTAATATCGTTTATCCTGGAGATGCCCCAACTGGAAATGGATTTGACTATACAACCTGGAATTGGAATTACAATCCGGGAACTACGGTTATCCGACTTCCATGGGATAAGCTTCATGCCGAAAAAAGCAATCTGGATGAAAGACAACAGAAAAAGTTTGCAGGTTCTTTAAGTTTTGTAAATAAAAACAGTAATTACCTAAAAGCGATTCATGGCACCTATGGTATGTTTGCCATGGATTTTCAGGAAGCAACTGGAAGAGGATGGGGAACAACCTAYTCTTCGGAAAACCATAACCCGACATTTGTTTTCAAAAAATCTGTTTTTGCGTTTGACAATATGTTGATTTGCCTTGGTTCTAATATTGGCAACAATGATGCAACAAATACTACATTAACAACCTTGTATCAACGTAAAGCAATAACTGGTAAAGACCAGGTAAATGTAGACGGTAATTTATTGCAAACAAGTACTTACAACAACAGCTATACAGATAATAATAACCACTGGCTTGTTGATAATTTCGGTACCGGCTTTTATGTTTTTGCGGGAAGTGGTACGATCAAACTGACAAGAGCTGATCAACAAACACCACAGCACACAATTCCAATAGCCAGCCAAAATGTTGCCAATAATCCGATAGGAAACTATGCCATAGGTTATATCGATCATGGAACTGCTCCATCAAATCAAGGCTACGAATACATTTGCATGCCTCAGGCCACCACCACAGACATGACTAATTTAGACAGCCAAGTAGGTGCCGGCAACAAACCTTATACCGTACATCGTAAAGATAATGTTGCCCACATCGTAGAATACAAACCAACAAATGGAAGCCCTATTTTTGGATATGCTTTTTTTGCTGCCCTTTCAGGAATAAACAATACGGGATTATTAACTGGTGCTGACTATCCTTGTTTAACAATGTCGCAATATGATTCGGTACAGAAAACCCTTAAAATAGCAGTAAATAATCCTGATTTGGGATTTGCCTATAGAGAATATACTCCATCTATAAGCAAACAGATAAACATTACCATAAAAGGAACAAACTGGCAAATTTCCCAGCCCAATGCTAATGCTAACATAACAGGTACGGCAAATGGAGAAACTACAATTCAATTCACAACCGTGGATGGGTTACCAGTAGAAATTACATTGGCTCGTGTTTTAACCCCACAAACCATTACCTTTAATGCAATGCCAACAAAAAACATGGGCGATCCGGCATTTAATTTAACAGCAACTGCCTCATCTGGTCTCGCTGTTAATTATACCAGTTCCAATACTGATGTAGCTACAATAAGTGGCAGTACGGTGACCATTGTTGGCGAAGGTTCAAGCACAATTACGGCTTCGCAGGCAGGTAATGATATTTATGAAGCAGCCACGCCGGTAGAACAGACCCTAAAAGTTAACTCAGTGGTCGGCGCTCTGGCAGATGCTTATGTAAGAGATGGTAGCTATGCTGCTTCCAATTTTGGAACAGCAACTACATTAACGGTAAAAAAGGACGGTACCTCATATAGCAGGGAAGTATATTTAAAGTTTGACCTAAATGCAGCAAATAGTTTTGATAATGCTAAACTGAGGTTAAATATTGCTTCAGCTGGTACCAGCGTAGCAGCTACTACTTGGCAGGTGTACTATGTGCCTACAGATAGCTGGACGGAAACAGGTATTAACTGGAATAACAAACCCGCTTCCACTACGTTGTTGGCAACCATTAATGGTCAAAGTTCTGGATGGGCCGAATGGAATATTACGAACCAGGCGTTAGCAGAATTTTCGGGAGATAAAACATTGTCGCTTCGCATCGTTTCAACAGTTGTAAATGGTTCGTCAGATGCTTCGTTTAACTCAAGGGAAGTTACCAGTACAACACTTCGCCCGCAGCTTCTGTTAACACCAGCAGCGGGCGCACCTCAGGGCTTATCGATGTCTGTAATGCCATCAGGAATAAAGAACAGTGTGATTAACAACGAAACAGTACCTGAGCATAAAGATATAAAAGTGCAGGCATACCCCAATCCTGTAGAAAGGGTACTCCATGTAAATCTCACTGGGTATAACGGTGCTCAGGAAGCGCGGCTGTTCGATATATTTGGCCGAACTTTACAGCGTGGGAGACTTATCAATGACAGTGTTGACTTTGATGTATCTGGATTGAGCGCAGGTTTATATGTAGTGAGAATATATGGCAACAATAAATCGATAGCTACAGTGAAAATAGTGAAGATATAAAGTATACTTAGTAGATCTTGTCCCGTAGGGTTAACCCGACAAGATCCGAACACCAAGTTATAACCAGCAAAGATTAATAGGTGCTTTTGCAATTGAATAAAAACAAGAGCTGCATTCATACTCTATGAATGCAGCTCTTTGTATTTAGTGCTCCTGGGAAGACTATTAACGAACTTTTTTAATTGATTACTTGAAGCTAATTGCAGATTTGAAGATTCCGAAATGATCTGTTTGTGTAAAAAAAGGACGAGGCGACATAGCTTACCGGTCAGGCTTGATTGGAAGAATTGCAAAAATGATATTATTTAATCTATTTAGGTGAAAAATTATAGTAGTTTGAACTGATTTGTAAACCTGTAGAGAATGATGTATATTGTTTCAAATCTGTATTTATCATTTCCAATCATCCCAATGAAGAGCCCTTTTAACACATTAATGATCGCTAGCATGATATTGCTATGTTCTTTTAATGAAGCTTTTGCGCAGCTTTCTTTTGATCATTTGTCGGTAAACAATGGACTTTCACAGAGTACGGTTCAATCCATCTGCAAAGACAGCAGGGGCTATATGTGGTTTGGTACACGCGATTGCTTAAACAGATATAATKGTAAGGCGATTAAAATTTACAGAACAAGTTCCGATAATAGTTCTATTAGTTCCGATGATTACATATTCGCACTGAAAGAGGATCATGAAAAAAATCTTTGGATTGGAACACAAAATGGGCTAAACCGCTATATCGCTGAAAAAGATGCTTTTGAACGCATCATCTACAAT
>NZ_JBFTRT010000474.1:0-4078 GCF_056399685.1 Pedobacter sp. 01N416 | reverse complement strand
ATCTTAACCGTTAAACCCTACCCCTTAACCTGCATCCGCTAAGCCCTCACCGCCAACCGCTTAACGCTCAATAATAAACCACTATTTTTCTCTTCTATATTAAAACAAATTTGCCTTACTTTGTATCTTGTTTTTTACCATAAATTTCGAATGCAAGTAAAAGCTGGCCCCCTATTATCTAAAATCAACTATCCCGCTGATTTAAAGCAATATAGCGATTCTGACTTAGAACAAATAAGCCAGGAATTACGACAGTATATCATTGATGTTGTTAGTGTTAACGGTGGCCATTTTGGCGCCAGTTTAGGTGTTGTTGAATTAACAGTAGCCTTACACTATGCATTAAATACCCCTTACGATAAGTTGGTTTGGGATGTAGGCCACCAGGCATACGGACATAAAATATTAACCGGCCGTAGGGATTTATTCCATACCAATCGTGTATACGGCGGTATTAGCGGTTTCCCAAAAATTTCGGAAAGTGAGTATGATACCTTTGGTGTAGGCCATTCTTCTACTTCCATTTCGGCCGCTTTGGGTATGGCGGTGGCTTCGCAATTAAAAGGCGAAACAGACAGACAGCATGTGGCTGTTATCGGTGATGGCGCCATGACAGCTGGTTTAGCTTTTGAAGGATTAAACCATGCAGGGATCGAAAACAGCAATGTGCTGGTAATCCTGAATGATAACTGCATGTCTATCGATCCGAATGTGGGTGCACTTAAGGAATATTTAACCAGCATCACCATTTCAAAATCGTACAACCGTTTCCGTGATGATATTTCTCATGTACTCGCAGGGCTTTCTAAACTAGGCCCTAACGCACATAAGTACGTTAAGAAAATTGAGAAAAGCATTAAAGGAACCTTACTTAAACAAAGTAATTTATTTGAAGCTTTAAACTTTAGGTATTTCGGTCCTGTTGACGGGCACGATGTAAAACGTTTAGCGCAGACCATAAAAGATTTATCTGCTATTCCTGGCCCTAAGCTTTTACACTGTATTACCGTAAAAGGTAAAGGTTTTGCACTGGCAGAAAAAGATCAGACCAAGTGGCATGCTCCAGGTCTTTTCGATAAGATTACCGGCGAAATCAAAAAAAGTATTCCAGACAAGCCACAACCACCAAAATACCAGGATGTTTTCGGACATACCATGGTCGAGCTGGCTGAGGCGAACGATAAAATTGTAGGTATTACACCTGCTATGCCATCAGGATCATCGTTAAATATTATGATGAAAGCGATGCCAAAACGTGCATTCGATGTAGGTATCGCAGAGCAACATGCCGTGACTTTCTCGGCTGGCCTGGCCACTCAAGGATTGGTTCCGTTTTGCAATATTTATTCAAGCTTTATGCAAAGGGCCTACGATCAGGTGATTCATGATGTAGCCATTCAAAAATTGAACGTAGTATTTTGTTTGGATAGGGCAGGCTTAGCAGGTGCTGATGGTGCGACACACCATGGCGCATATGATATTGCTTACATGCGTTGTATCCCGAATTTAGTGATCTCTTCTCCAATGAACGAAGAAGAATTGCGTAACCTGATGTTTACTGCCCAACAAGAAAATGTGGGGCCGTTTGTAATCCGTTATCCTCGTGGTAATGGTGTAATGCCCGATTGGAAACGACCATTCAAAGCATTAGAAATTGGCAAAGGACGTAAGATCTGTGATGGTGAAGATGTAGCCCTATTAACTATTGGTCACGTGGGTAACTTTGCCGTTGAGGCACGAGCCGAGTTAAACAGCGAAGGTTTTTATCCTGCCCACTACGATTTACGTTTTGTAAAGCCTTTAGATGAGCAATTACTACATGAAGTATTTGCTAAGTATAAACATGTAATCACCGTAGAAGATGGTTCATTACCTGGAGGAGTAGGTTCTGCAATATTAGAATTTATGGCCGATCATGGTTATAGCGCAAATGTAATCCGTTTAGGTATTCCAGATCAGTTTATCGAACATGGCGAACAGGCCGAGCTTTGGGCCGAATGCGGTTATGATAAAAACGCAATTGTAGCGGCAGTAAGAAAAGTTGCCATCAAAAGAACAACCGATAGTATGGCAGGGTAGAAACTTGTCGTATTACTTGTCATTCTGAGGGGGTTTTTAAGTATTAGTGTCGTCACCCTGAATTCATTTCAGGGTCTTAATAGCAGGAAAGATGCTGAAATAAATTCAGCATGACTATCGCGTGAGGTGAAGCGGCTGTAAAACACCAACTATATTCAAATATTAATCGAACTCAGGTTAATTAACAAAAAAGCCTCAGCTAACAAATAACTGAGGCTCTTTTTATATCATGTAGTTTATTAAAAATCAGAATACAAATTCCTGAACGAACTCCGTAAACCGAAAGTAATCAATCCGGTAGTATTTTTACCTAAATTGTTACTTTCTCTCCTAACCACACCACCTAGTTCTAAGCGTAGGTTGTATTTCGGATTAACTACATAAGCTACTTTTCCTTCAGCATAAAAAAGGTCTGTGCGAATCCCTTGAGTGGTGTAATTCCCAATAGGCTGTACCGCGTCAGTATATGGCTCGAAAATATTCTTACCATAGTTCTGCCCAGCGATATCCAGACCATACTTAGCATACATCAGTTCGCCGCTAAAATCAAAACGTTTGTAAGAATAGTTTAATAAACTAACAAGCTCTCTAAAGTTAGCACCAAAAGGATGTGCTAGAGGCTCATTATAGTTGGCGTAATTGCCAATACGGGTTCTGGAAGAAAATGTGTAGGGTTTAGCTGTATTGTATTCCAATAAATAGTTTAATCCTTCAACATGAAATACATCCGCGCCTCTCAATCCCAATTGCCAACCATATTTATTTCTGGAACTGCCAGAGCTGGAAAAGAAACTTTTAGCTTCAAATTCATCCAGCGAAAATTGTCCATAGGCAACCAGTTCCTTCGCAAATTTATATTTACCAGTAAAACCCAGCAGAGCATTGTCTGGAGAGCCACTAGAAGCTTCTACGGGCCTTAAGAAGATGATGGGATTTGCATAGCCCCAATCAAATCCTCTTCTATTTCCAGCATCATCTGTTTGTGCCCAAATAATAGAGTCGAAAAATCCAATCGATAATTTATTGTTGACGTTCCAATCGAGGTAATGAAAAATCCCTCCTTTTTTACGGTTACCGGCATCGTAAGATAGTTTGGTCGCACCCGGATCCTGCATTGAAGTCCACATAGCCATATACTGTACATTACCTAAATTTCCTGTAAGTTTTAAAAAGGGCGCCGGAGAAGAAAAATCGGATAATAATAATGACCGGTACCCATCACCGATAAAGGTTTTATCATAACCCGCCGTAATATTCAAATATTTTATAGGAGTATAAGATATAGTAGCAGTTACGTAAGACCAATCTAAAGAAGTTTTGCCTCCATTAAAACCATAAGCGCGGTTAAAAGATTGCCCTGGAACTACGCCACTAGTTTTCACATAATCATTATAATATTTAGAGAATTGTCCCTGATTTTCAAAGCCACTGGTGTAAAAGGAGAATTTTTTTCCAACTGTTCCACCAACCTGATAACCCCGTGTATTTAACCAAACATTTTGTTTGCCCGAAAAATCCCTACCGATCTGAAAATCTGGCAAAAAATCAGCATATACTGTAAAATCTTCTTTCTGTATGTCTAGTAAATGTTCCTGAAATAATTTTCTCGATACCCACGATTTTCTAGTTGAGTCTGTTCCGATGCTTAACAACAACCTACTTCTATCTCGCAATAAACTATCATCAATAAAAAAAGGTTTTAAAGAGCTGTGAATCCGTGTATTTGGATTATAAATCTCGCTACTCAGCTTCTGGTAGAATTGATAAGAGTAAGGTTGATAAACGGCTTGAGCTTTTAATTTGTGAACGGAAACGACTAAAAACAGCAGTAATAAGATTTTCTTCATTTGGTAAATTTTTAATTCAAACGGCAAAGAACGTTATTAATTATGAAATTAACGATCCTCTCCAAACTTCGATAAAAGAAAAAGCCCTTTAGGGCTTTCTTTATATTTATTTAAAATGCATTCTCTTCACCTTTGGCCATATTAATCACGGT
>NZ_JBFTRT010000473.1:0-7445 GCF_056399685.1 Pedobacter sp. 01N416 | reverse complement strand
GTTAAATACCGATGCTTTAAAAAGGTTAGGCGGAATTCATCAAAGCTGTGCTATATTTTTGGTCAATCCGGATATCTGCCATTCGCGGTTGGAGCATGCCATAGGAGTTACCATGTTGATCAGGATGCTTGGTGGTTCGGAACTGGAACAAATTGCGGGGTTGCTACACGATATTTCGCATACTGCTTTTTCTCATGTGGGCGATTATGTTTTCGACAATACAGATGAAGACTATCATGAAAAGGTTTTCGCCGAAGTTTTATGCAGATCGGAAGTGCCTGATGTGCTGTTAAATTATGGATACAATGTTAACCAGATTCTGTATGGTACGTTTGATATTTTAGAACAGCCATTGCCATCGCTCTGTGCCGATCGTTTGGACTACACTTTGCGTGACGGTATTCATGGTGGGGTAATTTCCCGTCAGCGTGCCCGCGAATTTTTGACTTCCATTGTGTTGAAGGATGGGAAAATAGCGGTGAATGCAGAAACTGAGGTGGCTTGGATTAATGAAGCTTTTGAAAAACTGAATAATGAAGTGTTTAAACTGCCGCTTCACCTTTACGCCAACGGCAAAATGGCCGAATTAATTAAGAAATTTCTGAATAAAGGGGTGTTGGTTGAAAGTGATATGTTTAAAACAGATACCATGTTGCTAAACAAAATCAGAACTTCTTATGAAGGATATGAAGCCATTAAATCAATCAAACAGTTAAAAGGTTTCGCCGAATTTATGCGCCATGGAGCGGTGCCAAAGATAAAAAAAAGAACTTTGAATGCTTTGATGGTTTAGTGTTTAGGAGTTGATGTTTTACGTCGTTTCGTCCTCCTGAACTTGTTTCAGGATCTTTCTTGTAACTTATAGATCAATGGTTATGAACCAATGAACAAGTTTGGCACGGATACGCAATAACAAAGCTTATCCCTCGCTTAGTCATCCTGAGAGATAATTTATTGTATAAAAATCAATTTAAATAACATAGAAATTCAAAGAGATAGCTCCCCCAAGATTCGTCATTTCGAGCGGAGTGCAACGCAGTCGAGAACCACGAAGTGCTCAGCGAAGCTAAATCTGTCAAGATAGATCTCTCTCCCGAAAGTTCGGGACTGCGCTCCAGTCGAGATGACGATTCTTTTTATTGAAAGTCTATCAATGGTAACTTGTTTCAAGAGCTTTCCTATATAACGAGAATAAAACCAATGGCTAATTGAACCAATCAACCAAACCATTTCAGAAGAATTAACGTATATTGTGAAAAATATAAAAATATGTCTGCAATAGAAATTATTTTAATAGGAGTGGTTATTCTGCTTATTTTTGGTGGCAAAAAATTGCCTGAATTGATGAGAGGAATAGGGAGAAGTGTGAAAGAATTTAAAGATGCCAAAGACGAACCTCCGGTTAAATAATTGTAACAAACAAAACTTTCTGTTAATGGCGCTGTTTTAACTAAAATAAACGCTAACATGGAAAATCAAAAACAAGATCTGGCTAAATCAAAATCCGATTTTACAGAAGATAATGCAAAACATCCGGTTAAAGGAATAAATGATTGGAATGACCGCTTGGATGAAAATCTGGAGCCTGAAGAGCATAACGATAATGCTGCAGACGAAAAAGCCAAAGATTTCTCTGCAAAATACGGTAGCGGCGATCAGTCCGATCAGGGTAGTAACTGAATTTTTATCATTTAGCCACTTTTAATAGGTGGCTTTTTGGTTTTATCTTATTAATTCTTCTCATAAGAATTATACATTTATGTAAAACTTTTTTACACCACTGCTCTGGTTTATTACACGAAAGGTGATTTTTTCGCTTAAAAGTGTTAAAATTGCACCAATTGTTTTTTCTTGTGATTTGATTAATAGTATATTGCATATCTAATCAAACAAACATGTATAACGTTTTCAAATTAAACTGATAGGTAATGAGCAGGCATTGTTTATTGGTTTTGCTTATCTTGCTTTTTGCAACATCTTTGTCTTTTGCTCAAAATACATCAAATAAGGGAAAAGATTTTTATGTTCCTTATGCAGGGCATATTGATGGTAATAACTCCAGGTTAACGCTGTTTTTATCTACAGATCAGGCTACCGGATATAAGGTTTATATTGGGGGCGTTTTGGTGTCTCCGGTTGGTGCCACTATTCCGGCCAATAGCTGTTTGCCATTTGTAATCAATCCAAATACCTATGCCGTATTAATGGGGAGCTCCAATTTAATAGAGCCAAATAAAGCCATTAATGTAGTTACCACTAAAGCAATATCATTGTATAGTATCATTTCTAATAATGCCCGTACGGGTGGTACTTTAGTATTGCCAACAAACACACTTGGACAAGAATATTATGCCTTTAGCTACGAAAACCATGGAAATCAACAAGGCTTTTCTCAATTTACAATTGTAGGAACGGTTGATAATACAGATGTGGAGATTACGCCTAAACAAAACGAAAGATATGGAGGAAGAACCGCCAATACGACTTTTACCATTAAGTTAAATAAAGGCGATGTTTATCAATATCAATCAGTTGGTGATTTAACAGGAAGCCACATTAAAGCCTTGAACTGTAACCCTGTAGCCGTATTTACAGGTAATACCTGGGCAGCATTTTGTAATGAAGGTAATAGCCGCAATCCGAGTGGTGGCGATAACCTGTATCAGCAGATTTTTCCAGTTTCTGCATGGGGGAAAAATTTTGTAACTGCACCTTTTTATAATACTCTTCATGGTAATACCGATATTATGAGGATAATTGTAGCTGACGATAATACGATATTAACCGTTAATGGGAGTACTACAAGCGCCAATGGAACCCCGCTTTCTAATCCATATAATAAGGGAGCGGTAGTTACCTTTTTTTCTACTTCAGCAAATATAATTTCTGGCTCTAAACCAATTGCTGTTGCGCAATACCAAACTTCGCAAACTTGCAATCAAAACAATGGAACAGGTACCAATCAAGCGCAATTTCCAGGCGATCCTGAAATAACCGTGCTTAACCCTGTAGAGCAAACATTAAATAATATAACGGTTTTCTCTGATTTGGGATCAGTAGGGGTTCCTACGCAGATCACCAGATACTATCTCAATGTAATTATTAAAACAGCAGATATAGCTTCGTTTAGGCTGGATGGTAACCCAGTAAGTAATTTTACAGCTATTGATAATGTATTTAGCTATGCTGTAATTGATGTGACCAATACGCAGCCCCAGCATAGGTTATCTGCAGCAGGTGGTTTTTCAGCAATTTCGTATGGCTATGGGACGGTAGAGTCTTACGCATACTTAGCTGGAGCAAATATTCAGAACTTTACTTTTCAGCCTACCAGTACAGTTACGGGACAACCCATTAGCACTTATTACACCTACAAGTACCCTAACGACCTGAATTATCCAAACCCCGGTGATTATCAGTTTAAAGTAATTGCAACTAAGCCCAACGCCGATAATTGTGGCAATACAGAAGAATTGATTATAGATTTTTCGGTTGATAATCAGCCTACTGCCGCATTCGAATTACCCGCTACTGGTTGTCAATCCAATGGTGTTCAATTTACTGATAAAAGTACATCCAATTCAAATTCGCGAAGCATTACACAGTGGTTATGGGACTTTGGTGATGGAAAAACATCTCCTGAGCAGAACCCTGTTCATGTTTACGATCGCCCAGGTACTTATAATGTGGTTTTAACGGCCATAACAGATTCTAAATGTTCGGAAACATCTTCAGCATTTCCAATTGTAATTAACCCTCAACCTTTATCCGATTTTGATGTGAAAGGTTTGTGTGCAGGCAGACCGATTATTTTGACAGAAAAATCGACGATAGAAGGCACTGGGACTATTGTGAAATGGGCCTGGGATTTTGGCGATGGAAGTACCCCTTCTACTGAACAGCACCCCATCCATCAATACAGTGCTACTGGTTCTTATACTATTACGCTAACAACCGAAAGTGATAAAGGATGTGTGAGTGTAGTGAAAAGTAAAATTGTAACCGTAATTGATCCACAATCTGCTGATTTCGAACTGCCTGATTTTTGTTTGAATGATGGTGTAGCTAGATTTAAGAACACCTCCAAAAATGCTGATGGAAGTACAACCGGATTAACTTTTGTATGGAAATATACCGATCAAAACAATAATGTAATAGCCACTACAACGGATGTCGATGGCGCTTTTACGCCTGCTGCCACGGGTAATTATAATGTGCTCTTGACGGTGAAAAATCAGGATGGTTGTGAGTCATTCGCATCAAAGCCATTTACGGTTAATGGTGATGTTAAAGCAGTGGATTTCGAAATTATCAACGACCATAGCTGCGTGAGTGAGGACATCATGATTAAAAATAAATCTACTGTATTTACGGGTAATATTACAAAAATTGAGATATATAGAGATTTTGGTAAAGAAACTTCCATTTATAAAACAATCCCTTATCCGGATGATAACGAAATTTTTGTTCTTAAGTACGACAGTTTTGGTGGCACCGCAGATCGGACATTCAACATCAGGCTTGTGGCTTATTCGGGAGAAAACTGCTCAAAATATTCAGATCAAACACTTACATTAAAACCAGTGCCTCAATTGGTGTTTGAGGAGATGACTCCGGTTTGCGAGGCTGATGGCACCGTTTTAATTACGCAGGCTAAACAAAAAGTTGGAGAAGAAATGAATGGAATGCCAGGCGTATATAGTGGCGACGGCATAAAAGCAGACGGTACCTTTAATCCTAAAATTGCCGGACTTGGACCACATCTCATCACTTATACATTTACGGGAGATAATGGTTGCCCTAGTTCTATAACGAATACGATTGAGGTGTACAAATCGCCTGTTGCAAATGCAGGTACATTGGTTTATATCCTGGCAGGTGGACAGATCGAGATCCCTGCAACAGCTGAAGGCACTAATTTGAAATATAATTGGTCGCCTGCAACAGGTTTGAACAAAACGGATATATTAAATCCGATTGCATCGCCAGATAATGATACAGAATATACGCTTACAGCAACCACACAGCCTGACGGATGCGCCACAACATCAACAGTGTTGGTAAAAGTTTTGCAAGTATTAAATCCACCTAATACCTTTACGCCAAATGGCGATAATGTAAACGATACCTGGATCATTAAATATTTAGAATCTTATCCAAATGCTACCGTCGAAATTTTTAATAGAAATGGAAATAGGGTATTTTTTAGCACTGGATATAAAATTCCTTTTGATGGGAATTACCAAAATGAACCGCTTCCGGTAGGTGTTTATTATTATATCATTAACCCGCGTAACGGACGAAAAACAATAACAGGACCGCTCACTATAATCAGATAAATTGAAGAAGCTCATCATCATATTTGTACTTTTTGCAACATTTAAGGGTTTTGCACAACAAAAGCCACAGTATACCCAATACATTTTTAATCAGTATCTGCTAAATCCGGCGCTCTCAGGAATTGAAAATTACCTCGATTTTAAAGCTGGTTACCGTAAACAATGGTCGGGGATTACCGATGCGCCTCAAACTTCATTTGTATCGGCACATTGGGCGCTGGGAGATAATCAATTGTGGAGTAATGCGCTCACCTCTTTCCCTGAGCAAACAGGTAATCCGATGGACCGTAATTATATGCAAAACTACATGTCGTCGCCGTCGCATCATGGAATGGGGGTAACGGCCGTATTGGATAAAACTGGCCCCATAAAAAGGTTGGATGCCAATGTTACCTATGCTTATCATTTACAGCTAAGTAATAATTTCAATTTATCGGCAGGTGTTGCTGCAGGTATTTCGAGTATCTCGTTAGATGTAAATGCACTTACTTTCGACACACCGGTAGATCCGATTATGAACAGGGCGCTGATTAACCAGGTGAAACCCGATTTGAGTATTGGTTTATGGTTATATGGCGCAAGGTTATTTGCCGGTTTATCGGTACAGCAAATTTTACCACAAAAATTAAGCTTTACAGGCGATAATAGTTATAATTTAGGTAAAGAGGCACCACATTATTTTGCTACCGCAGGATATAAGTTTTTCTTTGATGATGAAATTGCTGCAGTACCATCGGTAATGGTAAAATACGTATCACCTGCACCGGTTTCTGTTGATCTAAACATGAAATTGGCTTTTAAAGACAAAATCTGGTTAGGAGGAAGTTATCGTAAAGATGATTCGTTTGCAGCAATGGCTGGCTTTAATATTGGCAAGATGGTTAATTTAACTTATTCATACGATTTTACAACATCTCAATTAAATCAGGTAAGTAATGGTAGCCACGAAATTGTATTGGGTTTATTGCTGAATAATATCTATAAGGTGCCATCGTATATTAAAATGTGGTAATATACTGGTATTCAGGTAGATGAAAGTGTATGGTTTATAGGTTGGAGCGCAAAACCTGTATAGAACAGGAAGTTTCCTCCCGTTTTTCGCTTTCACGCTTCACTTCGTCGTGCCTCCTCGCTGCAGGGTAACGCTGCAACCGGGGCTAAATGGCCAAGGCAGTTTTTTATTTTTGAGGTTGCAGGGTGCAGAAACTTTGTGCTTAAACCTGACAGCAGCGGCAGCTCCCGATTTTTCATCGGGACTATAGCGAATGGCAGGACTGCAGACGGCCAAGCACACGGAACTGTTCCTTTCCCAGTCACAATAAATACACTAGTTATATTTGGAGCGCAACACTTTCTTTGGCAATTTAAATTCTATACTTTAGAAAAGTAACTGTAAACTTTGAATTGTAAACCCGATAACTGCCAACTGATCTAAAGTTCTTTTCTTAACCTTGCCACAGGGATATTCATCTGCTCACGATATTTTGCAACGGTTCTTCTGGCAATGTTATAACCTCTTTCTTTTAAAATTTCGGTTAATTTTTCATCAGCTAAAGGTTTGCGTTTATCTTCGTTACCAATACAGTCTTCCAATATTTTTTTAACCTCTTTGTTCGAAACTTCCTCACCGTTTTCGGTTTGTATCGCTTCTGAGAAGAATGATTTTAATAAGAAAGTACCAAATTCAGTCTGCACATACTTAGAGTTTGCCACCCTTGATACGGTTGAAATATCCATATCAATTTTATCGGCAATATCTTTTAAGATCATTGGGCGCATTTTACGCTCATCGGCGGTTAAAAAATATTCATATTGATAGTGCATAATGGCATTCATGGTTTTTAACAAAGTTTGTTGTCTTTGTTTAATTGCATCGATAAACCATCGTGCAGAATCTAATTTCTGCTTAACAAACTGAACAGCTTCTTTCAGCTTTTTATCTTTCGATGAAGCTTTGTCGTAATGCTCAAACATCTCCTGGTAAGATCTGCTTACCTTTAATTCAGGAGCATTTTTAGAATTTAGCGTCAAAATTAATACGCCATCATTATTGCTGATATGGAAATCAGGAATAATCTGCATTTGTTTGGTGGTAACCTGATTGGC
>NZ_JBFTRT010000472.1:0-4087 GCF_056399685.1 Pedobacter sp. 01N416 | reverse complement strand
CAATAGCATAGCCTTTTCAATCCTCATCTTCCGTATATAATCTCCAAAAGACAGATTATCAAAATACTTGGAAAACTCGCGGGATAAATAGGCTGGATTAATTTCCAATTCATCTGAAGCCTGCTGGAGACTTAAAGACATATTCGTATCCATCTGATCCTGTATCATTTCCCGTAATTCATTCGTCCAGGCCGGTGCTTTCTTTCCTTTATTTTCCCGAAGGTACCTAGTGTATATGTCGAGTAACATTTGTTCAACTGGTCCGGCCTGTGTATGTGTTTTGTGATAAAGGTGTTTTGCCCAACTATACAGGCCATCATAAATCTGCATACCTAAAGCCAGTAACTCCTGATCATCTGAACTGTGGTAAGCCAAGCCTGAAAATACAGCTTCTAGCCCTGCTGCCTGTGGTGCGAAGTCATGGCGATCAGTATCTGCACCGCGAACGATAGCCGCAATGCGGTCGAGAGCAGAATCTTTCAACTGGTGTTTTTTGATGAAATAATCAAAAGTGCATTGATCATTGTAATGCGTATATTCTACATCTGGCATGTCGAATGGTATGGCCCCTAATTCCCTGGCTTTAATCATCACCTGATCTGAGGGTACATAAATAATTTCTGCATCGGGATCGATAAAACGCCTGATTAGCCAAGGGCAGGCAATCCGGTCAATTTTTGGATGTTCACGGGTAATCCATTTTGTCATTTGTAATAGGGGAGTAGTATGCAAAGTTAACTATCGTACCTGATTTTAATAACAATAATTCGGTGAAGTGAAACTTTTGTTTATTACATCAAAAAAATGGTTAGTTCACCTGGAATAAACGGCTAAGTTTTTAAGTGACCATATAGCGTGCTGTAGGATAAGTTAGGCCGTAAAGCCCCTTCAACATTGTCGCATATCACCACTGGCAAACTCGAATTTACATGCCATCTTTGTATAGTCAGGAATTAATATTGAAAAAAGACAAATTAATGGAGCAGCTACCATTCCAAAAACGGGCGAAACCGAAAAGCCTTAAGAGTAGGAAATTAAAAAAATGATTTTATGTCGAACAACACCGTTTCATTGCACAGAGTTTTAAAAGCATCGCCAGAAAAAGTATATCGTGCATTTACTGAACCTTTGGCAATTGCTTCATGGTTACCTCCATACGGCTTTCTTTGTACTGTTCACGAAATGACAGTAGCATTAGGAGGCTCTTTTAAAATGTCGTTTCATAATTTTTCTACCTCCAATGGTCATTCATTCGGCGGAAAATACCTTGAAGTAACACCAAACGAGTTTTTAAAGTATACCGATCAGTTTGATGATCCAAACCTGCCTGGTGAAATGATTACCTCAGTTTGGTTGAAAAAGACCTTAGTGGGTACCGAAATTAAAATTACTCAGGAAGGAATTCCTTCAGCTATCCCTGTAGAGATGTGCTACCTGGGTTGGCAGGAATCGCTCGAAAAGTTAGCTAAGCTGGTCGAACCAGAAATACCAGATGCTTAATTAAAGGAATTATATTTTTGAAATACATAACTCCAGCTAACCTCATGGCTTAAGAGGTTGTATCATAAAGACGATTTCACCTCAAATGCTGTCATGTTGAGCTTGTCGAGACACCTCAAAGAGTATTTAACAGGCCCTTCGACAGGCTCAGGATGACAAATCTATATTTATGATACAACCTCTTTTTTGTACGCTTACCTGATATTAAGCGATTTTGCCAAATGATTAAGCCTGTTTTTAGAAGCGGGGTTACGCAATTTAGAACTGGCATTGAAAATACACTGGGCAACCTACCTGTACAAACGATGCTCCATGATTCTGTTTTTAAGAAATTAGATAGTGAATCGAAATTGTTTAAAGTGCTGGTCATCAAAACAAATGAAGTAATTCCTTATACTTCTGTGTTTTTGCAACTCGATTGTGCTTACTGGACTAAATCAARGGAAGATCGTTTAAGAAGTAAGATGAAGTAAAAAAATTCGATTAGAATCTACCTCTTGCAAATGTTGCCCTTCAGTTATCTGGAGGGCTTTTTTATGGTCAAGTAATACGATAATAATGAAATTCATATTCTTTAAACAAATTTGGAATATTCTTGTTGTACTGGTATAAACATCTGACCGGCTCCCTTAAATGATTTTCGATCACTAACAAAGAGATAGGATCATGAAAGAATTTTCTGTCAAATTCAGAACAGATAGTTTGGATCTGAATGCAAAGGTTAGCCCAAACCGCAGGCATGGCCAGTTCAAAGTTGAATTGGCAGGGCAGGAGACTGAACCGCTTATATTAACACAATTGGTAAACGGAGATTGGGAAGTAACAGAACGTGGTACAAATGATTTGTCTGATCAGGAGTTAAGAGGCCTTGGCCACGCCATCGATCTTAAGATTAAGGAAATTTATCAGATTAAAAATATCCTGGTAACAACAGATTTTTCAAAGGCTTCGATTAATGCAGCAGAGTATGCGGCGGCTTTATCCCATCAGCTAAGAATCGATAATCTAGTATTATATCATTCATATGCTGCGCTTGATATACCCACTACATCTTATGCTGCCATGCCATGGCAGTATGATGAGCAGCCTGAAGTGTGCTTAGAAAAGACTAAAAACCTTCAGAAAGATCTGGAAGCGCTAATATCAACACATACCAGGATAGAAGTCTATAACGATGAGCGGGCATTAATTGTTGCTATAAATGAGATAAGTGCTAAGCTCAATATTGGGTTGGTTATAACCAGTACTACAGGAAAAAGTAATCTGGAACGAATTTTAGTGGGTAGCAATGCACTTAGCTTAGCGAAACATTGTAAGGTGCCATTGCTTATGATTCCTCCACAAATTACTTTTAAGCCTATCAAACAAATTGTTTTCGCCTGCGACCTTAAAAATGTTTCAGAATCCACCCCGATTTATGCTATAAAAACCTTTGTCCATGCCCTAGGCGCAAAATTACTCATCTTAAATGTGGATCAGGATGAGACGCATTTCAATCCCGATAGAATTAAAGAAATGACGGCACTGCATCAGCTTTGGGACAGAGAAGAACCCGAATATCACTATATAGATGATGAAAATACCGCACATGGCATTGTGATGTTTGCAGAAAAATATCAAGCCGATCTGATCGTTACCGTTCCAAAAGTATATGGTTTTTTTGAAAGTATATTTCACTCCAGCATCACGAAGAAGCTCACTTATACTACCCATTTACCTTTATTACTGTTTAAAGACGATTAGTAAAGCCAACAAGGCCTTGGATAATTTATACGCTTTACTATACATGTCTACGTTCCATCTAAATATTTAAAATATGTTATGGGACAGGTTATTTGGAACGCTACGTGATAAAATACATTTATTGTAAACCTTAAACAAAAATTTTATGAAAACGACAGAACAAACCAATATAGATATGAAAGCGGCAGCAAATATAGATTCGGAGATGAAAACTATACTTGTGTTAACCGACTTCTCAGCAGCCGCATCAGATGCCGCTGATTATGCGCTAGGATTGGCCGGACAAATCAATGCCTCACGCATTATCTTATGTTATTCTGATTATATTCCTGCAGCAGCAGATATTCCACTGGAAAGCGCAATACAGGCAGCGCATGAAGAGCAGGAACATGCAAGAAAGCTGGCATTACTTAAAGAACAGTTCAGTGCCGAGGTTTCTCAGGCACTTGTTGAGATTTTTGTAGACAAGCGTTCGTTAGCTACAATAGTTAATGATTTTGATGATGAGCATGCGGTTGAACTGGTTGTAATGGGGATGACCGGTAAAAGCAGATTAGAACAGGCCTTAATAGGTAGCAATACCATTAATGTAGCCAAAGCAATAAAAGTACCTTTATTAATTGTTCCAGAAGGAGCAAGATTTCATAAAATTGAAAGGATTCTTTTGGCCTGTGATTTAAAAGAAACAACAAGTGCTTTACCTATTGGTGCAATTAAAAGCTTTGCAGGTACAATTCAGCCAAGGTTATTTGTCTTAAATGTAGAAAGAGATGATGAACACAGCACTGAACTCAATATCGAAGAAAATAGTCTAAGAGCCCACTTTGGGACAGAAAATACAACC
>NZ_JBFTRT010000471.1:0-4089 GCF_056399685.1 Pedobacter sp. 01N416 | reverse complement strand
ATAAGGAGCTTTTAGATCAAACAAAGCTGATCAGTATTGTCGTTAAAAATGAACCACTGGAAACGGTTTTGAAAAAGTGTCTTGAAAACCAATCTTTAGACTATTTAATCGAAGATAAGTTAATTGTGATTAGAGAAAAGCTAAAATCGATAAAAAAGGATGAGGGTCAAATACAAAAAACAGATATTAAAGGGAAAATTACTGATCTTATCGGTAAGGGTATCCCTAGTGTAAATATTTCAATAAAAGGGACCAGTAAAGGTACTTCTAGTGATAGCAACGGAAATTTTTCACTCTCCCTTGCAGCAGGTGAAAATGAAATCATCATTTCTGCGGTTGGATTTGAAAGCCAAACTATTGCTGTAAATAATCAAACCAATTTTAATATTGTACTTAAAGAAAGTTTATCCAAACTGAGTGAAGTTGTAGTGGTGGGTTATGGTACGCAAAAAAAATCAAACCTAACGGGGTCGGTCGTTACAGTAGATGCTAAACAGATCAAAGACCGCGGTGTTGCTAATATTTCGAATATTCTTGCTGGCCAGGCACCTGGTGTTACCGTTCTGCAACGTGGTGGCCCTCCGGGTAGAGACATGGGTACCATTAACATTAGAGGTATAGGTACTTTAGGAAACGCCAATGCGTTGCTTATTGTTGATGGTATACAAACTACAGATTTATCTCAGGTTAACCCAAATGATATAGAAAGTGTTTCGGTGTTAAAAGACGCAGCCTCATCGGCTATTTATGGTATTAATGCCGCTAACGGTGTCATTATAGTAACGACAAAACGGGGCATAGCAGGTAAACTAAAGGTAAATTACGAAATGCAAGGCGGATTCTCCGACCTCGGTAAAGTACCCCAAACTGTAAGTTCTGCCGATCTGGCCACCATGTATAACGAGGCACAAACCAATGACGGCATACCAACTTCAGGTTTGAAATTTACTGCACAGGATATTCAAAAATTTAGAGATGGCTCAAGCCCGTTAACCCATGCCAATACCAATTGGGTGGATGCGGTTTTCCCGAAGTCTGGAAATTGGCTTTCACATAACTTAACCTTTAATGGTGGCAATGAAGATACCAAGTACAACGTATCATTAGGTTATTTGGATCAGGATGGACTGATGAACAATACAGGTTATCAGCGTTATAATTTTAGAACTAATTTTGACCAAAAAATTTCAAGCTGGTTAAGTACAGGCTTTAATCTGGCTTTAAGCCTGAGAAATGTAAACGATCCGCCTACGGTTTCAGGTGTTGGTGGAGAAAGCTGGTACCTGCATCAAGCTTTTCAACAATGGCCAAACGACCCTGTAAGCTATCCAGATGGTCGATATGCTTACCCAACGTGGTCTAGCTTAAATTCAAACCCTGTGGCCTATAGCTCAACCATTAACGGTTATTCAAAAAATGCCGATACACGTTTAATAGGTTCTGCTTTTGCTGAGATTAAAATTATAGATGGTTTAAAGCTAAAGGGCGTTGCCTCAAATACTAGAGACTACAATTATGCTTCAAATTTGGGTTTGGGGGTAGATTTGTACCGGATAAATAAAACAACAGGAGAAATTAGTGCAACACCAGAAAATGCAGCTTCTATCCCTGCTTTAACCACGACCAGAAACGTGTCAAGAGGATTTGATCGTTATAGTGACCTTAACCTTCAGCTGCTTTTGAATTATGATAAGACATTTGACAAACACGGTATAAAGGTTTTGGCCGGATATGAGCAGCGTAAAATTACATCAGAAAGCGAGGGAATTACCCGTATAAATTTATCAGACCCATCCTTAACACAAATTAACGCTGCCGATCCTTTAAACCAATCTACTTATGGCAACACGATAGATTTTAGATCAAGGTCTGCCTTTGGTAGGTTGAATTATATCTATGATGAAAAATATCTTTTCGAAGCTAATTTTAGATATGATGCAAGTAGCAGGTTTCCTGCCGGAAAAAGGGCAAAACTATTTCCTGCTTTTTCTGCCGGATGGGTTTTGTCAAAAGAAAACTTCCTGAATTTGCCAAAAGCAATCTCAATGTTAAAGGTTCGTGCGTCTTGGGGTCAACTGGGTAATCAGGAAATTGATAATTATAGGTTTTTATCAACCTATGAGTTTAACGGACAGTATATTTTTGATGGAAACAAAGTTGTTGGTATTAGAGAAGGTGCACTTGCCAACAACAACATAACCTGGGAAACCACAACCTCAAAAAATTTAGGTCTTGATTTAGGTTTGTTTAATAATAAACTAACCTTAACTGGTGAGATTTTTAAAAGGGATACAAAAGATATTTTACTCCCGTTGCCACAAGCCTCTATTCTAGGTGCGGCGCCACCAACATCCAATGCGGGTGCTGTAAGTAATAATGGTTTTGAAATTATAGCAACTTATAAAGACCGTGTAGGAGAAGTAGGTTATTACCTTAATGCAAATATTGCTCAAGTAACCAATAAAATAACGGATCTAAAGGGTACAGATGTTCCCGGAAAAAGGGTTGGCGATCCGATATACAACTTATTTGGCTACCAAGCAGACGGATTGTTTCAAAATCAAGCCGAAATTAATGCAAGTGCTAATCAGTCGGGTGTTGGTAGTACACCAAAACCTGGAGATATAAAGTATAAGGACATCAATGGCGATGGATTTGTCAATGCACAGGACCAGGTAAATCTGGGTACATTTTTTCCAAAAATAAATTATGGTTTCTCTTTCGGGGCAGATTATAAGGGATTCGATTTTTCTACCGTATGGCAAGGTGTGGCTCAAGTAAAAGGAATTTTAAACGGTAGGCTTGCACAGCCATTCGGGTCTTTCGGGTCAGCACCAATTGTACAACAATTAGATCATTGGACAACAGATGGAACCAATGCAAATGCCGCTTATCCCCGCTTAAGCTTTACCGCAGCGGCTAATAATGTCCTAAGTTCTTATTGGTTACGGAATACTGCTTTCCTTAAGCTAAGGAATGTACAATTGGGTTATAGTTTGCCTACTGCGCTGGTTAATAAGATCAAGCTTTCTAGGGTACGCTTTTATTTAAGCGGAGAAAACTTATTAACCATTTCACCATTTAAAATAATGGATCCGGAAAGTATTACCGGTTCAGATCCGTTTTTTGCTTACGGTGGCTCTGGTGCCTATCCTGTTACCAAACGTTTTTTGGCTGGTCTTTCTATAACCTATTAAATTAAAACATCATGAAAAAGATATTAACTATAATATTTACAATTATCTTTTTTACATCTTGTAAGAAAGACTTTTTAAACGTTGCACCTGGCGATAGGTTGTCTAATACCACATTTTGGCGTAATGCTGATGATGCTGTACAGGCGACAACTGGCGTTTACAGTAGCTGGTCCTCATCGCATATCTATCAGCAATATTTTGCCGATGATTGGTCTGATGATGCTATACCTTCAGGCTTTTGGCAGGGCTTTTATTATTTTACTTGGGGCAAGGGTAATATTTCTCCCTCCAATGGGGATATAAGTGGTTATTGGTCAGCATTATATTCTGTTATTCGAACTAGCAATGTGTTTTTAGCCAATGTAGATAAATGTGTGATGGACGATAACCTTAAAGCAAGGTTAAAAGGAGAAGTTCAGTTTGTAAGAGCATATGAATATTATTTACTTTATAACAATTGGGGTGAAGTGCCATTGGTAGACAAACCTTTGAGCCCAGGCGAGGTAAATATTGGCCGGGGTGCTTTGGGTTCAACTGTTGCCTTTATATTGGCCGATCTAAATGCTGCAATCCCAAATTTGCCTACCGTTGCCTCGCAGGCTGGTAGAATTACAAAAGGAGCAGCGCTAACTTTAAAAGCTCGAATTCTACTTACCACTGGCCAGTATGCTGAAGCTGCTACAACAGCCAAAATGGTTATGGATCAAGGAAATTACGAATTGCTAAGAACTACTGCAGGTGATGGCTATAAACAATTGACAAATACCAAACAAGCCAACAACAAAGAAGAAATTTTGGCTTGGCAGTTTGATGGCTCAAACGTAAACAATGATTTTATCAGTAATGTTAATGGATTGTCAGGCTCATTGGTTTCGCCCACAAAGGCACTAGT
>NZ_JBFTRT010000470.1:0-4096 GCF_056399685.1 Pedobacter sp. 01N416 | reverse complement strand
GGCTTCGTTTTAAAGCAAAAATTGTATTTGCCTCTGGCGATGCTTTTGACTGGAGCTTTCAAAACAGCTGGTTAAGCCGGTGGTCGTTAAACGACCATCAGGATAAACAGATTTTATTCAATGCTTCAAGCGGAAATGGCATGTTACATACCAATGTAGACGACGATAAACTGATTTTATGCGGGCTTTTTATCAGGGAATACTATTCGAGGCTTCTTGTTGGCTTTATCATTGTAGTATTCTTTCTGTTTAGTTTCAAGAATATTTTTTAGATTCTGCAGATTGTACTTCGAAGTACATTTCCAAATACGATCGTCATGCTGAATTTATTTCAGCATCTATCCTTCATATAGACCCTGAAATAAATTCAGGGTGACGTGCCACATTAGAAAGAACTATTTTAGATGCTGAAACAAGTTCAGCATGACGATAACTCGATTTTAAGTTAACCCAAAATCTCTTTTATCTTTTCGGTTGGTCTGGCAATTACAGCTTTATCTCCTGAGATGATAATCGGTCTTTCAATTAAAATAGGATGTACAACCATGGCATCAATCCATTCTTCATCAGTCAAGATTTTTCCTTTATAGTTTTCAGTAAAAACCTTTTCACCTTTCCGGATCAATTCCAATGGTTTAATACCCAGTTTTTGAATAATAGATTGTAGTTCGGATTTGTTTGGTGGAGTTTCCAGATAATAAACCACCTCGAAAGCCTTTCCACTATTTTCTAATTCCACTAAAGCACAACGGCTTTTAGTGCATCTGTTATTGTGATAAATCGTAATCATTTAGAAATGTTTAAAGTCCGCTTACACCACCGCTAACCACCAGTTTCATGGCATCAGCTGCTGTCATATGCAAATCAGTCACTTTATCTCTTCTTACAATACAAAGCTGACCTGCAAAAGAATAAGAAAGTGGAAAATATACGGCTACTTCTTCGGGCAAATTGAGTTTATGCAGATCGTTCTGCGTTAAAAATCCAATCTTTTTTAGGCCTCCCTCCACTTCTACCAGCACCGGATGGTTAAATTTCTTCTCATCACCTACAAAAGCTTCTGTTAAATCTTTTATGGATGAATAGATAAAATTAAGTAAGGGTAACCGCTGCATAATCCGCTGAAACCAATTGTACATGGGCTCGGTTACCAAATTGGTTACAAAGATACCGGCCAGCAAAATGAGGGCTAAAACCGTCAGCAAACCTAAACCAGGGATGTTCCGGCTTTCGCCTGTACTTGGATTTACGCCTAAAATATTGTTTACATTTAACCAGCTATCTACAGTTGTAACTGCCCAAACCACAATAAAAATACTTACGGCAATGGGCACAACAATTAATAAACCTTTAATCAAATAGTTTAAAATAGCTTTCCCGACTTTATTCATGGCGCAAAAATAACATTTTTTTTAGTTCATTCGTGACATGTTCAATGGTTCATTTGTCATTGGTTCATTTGTACCAAGAGCCTACTAAACAATCTGCTCTATACCAATGAACCAATAGGCAATAGGCAATACGCTATACTAATGACCAATGAACCACTGAACAAATGAACCAATACGCTATACAAATGACCAATGAACACTGAACCAATACGCAATATGCTACACTAATGAACACTGAACCAATGAACTAAAAACTATTCATAAAAATAAACACGTTTAACCCTTTGCGAGATATTGGTCAGAATTTCATAAGGAATGGTGCCGATATCTTCGGCCAGTTGCATAATGGTGTGCTCCTTATTAAAAACAATAGCTTCATCACCAGGCTTCACATCAATGCCTGTGATATCCAACATGGTCATGTCCATGCAGATTGAACCAATTGTTGGTACCAAGTGGCCATTTATAAGCATTTTACCCACTCCATTGCCAAAATACCTGGTATAGCCGTCGGCATAGCCTATTTTTACTGTCGCTATTTTTCCACCATTTGGCATTATTCCCCTCCTGCTATAGCCTACAGTTTCACCCGGAGCCAATGTCTTCACTTGGGTAACCGTAGTTTTAAGCACCATTACGGTTTGCAAACCCCGGTTATTCAGCAATGCAGCGTCGAAACCATACAGGCCTATGCCCAAACGGACCATGTCCATTTGCCCTTCTGGCCAACGCGAAATGCCCGAAGTATTGGATATATGAAGCAATGGCTCGTAGCCTAAAACTTCGACCAACTGGTTGGCGATAATTTTAAACCGTGCGATCTGCTGTTGCGTAAATCCATCATGCTCTGCTGCATCGCTTGCCACCAGGTGAGAAAAAATACTTTGAACCTTTACCCTCGCCGAGTCTTTAAGCAGATTGGACAATGGATCGATTTCTGACTGATCAAAGCCCAAACGGTGCATGCCACTATCTATTTTAATGTGGATGGGGTAATCGAAATCATAATCAGACAATGCATTTAAAAAACTATTCAGAATTTCTATACTGTAAATTTCGGGTTCAAGCTTGTGTTTAATGATGGCTTCGAAAGCCGATTCTTCAGGACTCATCACCATAATCGGCAGCGTGATTCCCGCTTTCCGCAAAGCGATACCTTCATCGGTATAAGCTACCGCCAGATAATCTACCTTATGGAACTGCAATAAATTGGCAATTTCAAAACTTCCGCTTCCGTAAGAAAAGGCCTTAACCATAGCCATCATTTTAACACCTGGTTTGATTTTAGATCTGTAAAATTGCAGATTACCAACCATGGCATTCAAATCGATTTCTAAAACCGTATCGTGTATTTTCTGGGTAAGGAGTTTACTGATCCGACCAAATTCGAACCGTCTGGCCCCTTTTACCAATATCGTTTCATGGTTAAACTGTAAACCAGGAAAAGCATCGATAAAGGCATTGGTGTCGTCGAAAAACTGCGTCTCAAACTTAAAAAGATCAGCATATTTAGAAATATGAGTCCCAATTCCAATCAGGCGGTTTACCTTCTTCTGTAAAAGCAGTTCTGAAATCTCCCTATATAAATCCAAATCCGCTCTCCCCGTTTCAAATAATTCGGAAAGAATAACGGTTTTCTTTGCGTGCTGATTCTGTTGATTTAAAAAATCCAGGGCAATGGCCAACGAAGAAATATCGGCACTGTAAGAATCGTCGATAATGGAACATTGGTTAATCCCATTTTTCAGCTCTAAACGCATGCTCACATGACTCAATTTTTCCAAACGTAAATCAGCCTGCTCTGGCGTATAGCCTAAAGCCAGTAAGGTTGCCCAGCAGATCATTCCATTTTCTATCGAAGCTTTATCTTTAAAAGGCAAAATGCATTCAATTTCCCTATTTTGATAAATGGCCCTCAGGTAGCAGTTGCCTTCGATGGGTTCAACCGCAATAACCTGAAGATCTGCCGCTTGTTTGCTGCTCCAGCTAAACTGTTTTTTACCAGGCAGTTCTTTTACGCTTATTTCGCTTATATATTCAGGCGAATAAATAAACAGTTCTGATGCTGCAAAGAGTTTTAATTTCTCTGTTAGTTTTTCTTTTTTTGAACCGAATCCTTCGGCATGTGCTTCGCCGATATTAGTTAAGATTCCAATTTCGGGCTGGATAATTTCTGCCAAGTATTGCATCTCGTTAACTGCGGAAATACCAGCTTCAAAAATACCCAGCGTATGATCGGCCTCAATCTGCCATATGGAAAGCGGCACCCCGATCTGTGAATTATAACTCTTAGGACTTTTAACGATATTAAAATCGGCAGCCAGGAGCTGATACAACCATTCTTTAACAATTGTTTTTCCATTACTCCCCGTAATACCGATGGTTTTTAGATCAAATTGATTCCGGTGTTCGATAGCAAGTTTTTGTAGCGACGCCAAAGCATCGTCTACCAATAAAAAATTGCAGTCGGGGTACTCGTTAATGTATTTCGCCTCGGTAATTACAAAATTCCTGATTTCCTTTGCATAAGCATCTCTAATAAATTCATGTCCATTACGGTGCGAAGACAGGGCAAAAAACACAGAATTTTCCGGAACCAAAACCGAACGGCTATCGACCACCAGATATTGAATAATTACCTGTTCATCAACTAATTTGGCATCGGCATTTAAAATTTCGGCTATTTTGGCAATGGTGTATATTGG
>NZ_JBFTRT010000469.1:0-4103 GCF_056399685.1 Pedobacter sp. 01N416 | reverse complement strand
ATGTTGAATTGATATAATAGGCGAAAACAGTAAAGAAGAGCTGAAAATATAGAAGTCCCATGATGCCAAATGGAATTACACAGATAATTCCGATTACACTTAGCACCTTTTTTATAATTTCTAATTTCAAGAACTGTCCACTTTGACCTTTAACTTTTAAAATATTCAGGTTATATGCGTGTACCGGATATAGAATACCCGCAATACATAAAATCTGAAAATAAGGTACAGATGGCAGCCATTTATCGGTTAAAAGCAAAGAGATTAAAGGTTGGGCAATAAGTGCTAAAAAAATCAGGATGGGTGCATTCCAGAATAACACCTGCTGCATTAACCTGCGGTAAACCATTTTAAGCTTTACATCGTCATTGCTGATGTTCGAAAACATAGGATAGGTTACTTTACCAATTGCGGTAGAAATAATCCCAATGGGTAACTGACTTAAACTATCTGCTCTGGCATAAAAGCCCAATTGGGCTGCCGCATAAAAGCGACCTATAATAACGGTGTATAAATTTTGATAAATGGCATCCAACAGGCCAGAAAGTGTCATTTTGTAACCAAAATGAAAGTGCTTTCTGAAGCTTTTTTTATTAAAAATCAGTCGTGGTCGCCAGTCTGAATAAAACCAATGTAAAACGGTAGAAACACTCGCACTCAGCAAACTCATCCAAACTAAACTCCAGGTTCCATAACCATTTTTTGCCAGGTAAATACCTAAACAACCGCCTAGTACTACTGCAGGTATCTGAATGACCGTTTGCAGTTTAAATTTCATTTCCTTAGTTAATAAAGTACTCTGAATACTAAAAAAGGCATTGATTAAAAAGGTTAATCCATAAACCCTAACAATATCTGTAAGTGTTGGCTGCCTGTAAAAACCAGCTATTAGCGGTGCTGCAAAGAACAAAACACCATATACAATGATGCTTCCAAACAGGTTAAAAAAAAATATGGTAGAAAAATCCTTTTGTCCCGCCATCCTTGTGCGGATCAGTGACGATGTTAAGCCGCTATCCATTAAGGAATTACCAACAGCGATAAAAATAGAGAGCATTGCAATTAAGCCAAATTCTGCAGGACTTAATAAGCGGGCCAATATGATGGTAACGAACAGGTTTATGAATTTAACACTAAACTGCTGTCCGATCGACCATATAATGCCCGATCGCGCTTTATATGTTAAACTCATGACCTTACAATCGAACGGTTTCTAATGATTGTGGCAATACTGCTTTTATATCGTACACCACACATTCCGGTTTACGCAATGCTGTGATATTTAAACTATTAAAAGCTTCGTGCGCTACTGCCAGTATAATTCCATCGTACTTTCTGGTTTTTGATGAGCCATTTTCGCAGATAATGCCATAGTTATGCTTGGCTTGATCAGCATTTGCCCAGGGATCGTGAATGGTTACTTTAACTTTGTATTCTTCTAACCGCCTTACAATATCAATTACTTTGGTATTGCGTACATCAGGACAGTTTTCTTTAAAGGTAAAGCCCAACACCAGCACTTCTGCTCCCACAATATGGATGTTTTTAGCGATCATTTTTTTTATGATCTGATCAGCCACATATTTACCCATTCCATCGTTTACACGTCGTCCGGCTAAAATAATTTCGGGGTGATAGCCAGCTTCCTGTGCTTTTTGAGCCAAATAATATGGATCTACGCCAATACAATGTCCACCAACCAAACCTGGTTTAAAATTCAGGAAATTCCATTTGGTTCCGGCTGCCGCTAAAACCTCAGAAGTATCGATACCGATCTGGTTAAAAATCATGGCTAGTTCATTTACAAAAGCAATATTGATATCGCGCTGGGCGTTTTCAATTACTTTTGCTGCTTCCGCTACTTTAATAGACGAAGCTTTATAAGTTCCGGCAGTAATTACCGAACGATACAGCGCATCTATTTTTTCTGCAGCTTCGGGAGTAGAACCTGATGTGATTTTTAAGATATTGGCAACAGTATGTTGTTTATCTCCAGGATTAATACGCTCTGGAGAATAACCAGCAAAAAAATCTTTATTGAAAACCAAACCAGATCCTTTTTCTAAAATGGGTACACATTCGTCTTCAGTTACACCAGGATATACGGTTGATTCGTAAACCACTATATCTCCCTTCTTTAAAACCTTAGCCACAACTGAACTCGCTTTAATTAAAGGTGTTAAATCTGGCCTGTTATTTTTATCAACAGGCGTTGGTACTGTAACAATGTAAACCGACGAGCTGCGTAATTTTTCGATTTCATTGGTACAGTACAGGCCTTTTAAAGTTGTGCATTCGAAGGTTAAAACCTCATTCAATTCTGATTCATTAACTTCCAATGTATTGTCGTATCCAGCTTTTAATTCTGCTATCCTGCTCTGGTTAATATCAAAGCCAAATACCTTGTATTTTTTTGCAAACTCTACTGCCAACGGTAAGCCAACGTAGCCAAGACCAATTACCGTCATTTTCAGATTATCTTCAGCGTTATACATAATGTTGTTGCGTATTTACAGTTAATGTTAAGTTGCTTATTGGCACTCTGGTAACTAAAGCACAGTCTAAATGATCGAATGACATTAAAACATGCTTACCTTGAATCTGGATCACCTCTCCTTCCTGATTATGGAAGAGACCATTACTGATCCGAACACGGTCTCCTTTGGAAACACCGGTTAAACTCACTACATCTACATCATTGTAGGTATCCATAATGTGTTTCAACTTTTCAATCTCACTATCCCGAACCACTGCAGGTTTACCCATGTAATTAATAAAGTTTAAAACACCTAGTGTATACCTGATTTTGTAACCTTCACGCTCATCAATTTTCACAAATACATATCCGGTAAAAAGCGGAAGACTAACTATTTTCTTTCTATCGGCCCATTGATTTTCTACATTACGTACAGGGCAAAAAGATTCGAAACCTTGCTCTTGCAGCAAACGGTCAACTTTTTTCTCCCAACGTGGGCGAGTATAGATCACAAACCATTTTTTTGCGAACGAGGGCTTGATGTTAATTGTAGATTCCATTTTTTTGATGAGGTTATAGTTTTATTTTTTAGGTAATTTGATACAGCTTCGCTATATCACTTACATGACTATTATTGGTTAATTGTTTAAATTGTAGGAACCGGTTAATTGTAATTAGTATTTCCGACTAACCAATTAACCGCTTTACACAGTTAACCTGTTTAAACACTATTCTAAATTTGTTTGCTCACTGGATACAGCTTCGCTATATCACTTACATGACAATTTTTATTTTCAAATGTTATTTTGCTTTTTGGGCAAAAGGGCAATCTAATTGAGAGTTGTTTGCAAGCTGCTAATGCCTTTAATCGATGCACAGTTTATGCATCTAGGCCTTATTGTTTGTAAACAGAATTAAATCGTTTGGGGACGTTTATTTGGTAAAGGGTATTGGTATTCTCTCTTAAAAACCGGCTAACTTTAGTTTGCCATGGCATAACCGTAACCACCGTAGCTGTATTTCTGGCTTTTCTCCCGTTTGGCATCGTTAAAAACAACCATCGGATTTTTAAGCTTATTGTTTTCGCAAATATCTTTCAATATGGCGAGCTGGTATTTATTGGTGTAATTATACCGCACCAGGTAAATGCTTACATCGGCATATTCTGCCAAACTAAAGGCATCAGCCACCTGGCCAACCGGCGAAGTATCGATAATGATGTAATCGAACCTTTCTTTCAGTTCATTAAACAATAGATCCATCTTAGGACTCATCATTACTTCTGCAGGGTTTTCAGGCGATTGACCGCATCCTATAACCCAGATATTATCTGAAACACTGGTAGGTTTAATAATATCATCTAACACAGACTCACCAATTAAATAATCGGTTAAACCGTTAGTTTGTTTTAAACCAACTTTATTCAAGAGGTCAGGTTTTCTTAGATCGAACTCCAGTACAACAACTTTTTTATCAAGCATGCCTAAGGTAGTAGCCAGATTTACACTAAAGAATGTTTTACCCTCTCCTTTCATACTCGAAGTAACCAACATTACCTTATTCTCGATATTGTTAGACATCAGCCCTAAATTCATTCTGATATACCTAAACAACTCTGATATGGTAG
>NZ_JBFTRT010000468.1:0-9593 GCF_056399685.1 Pedobacter sp. 01N416 | reverse complement strand
GGAAGTAGTTGATATTAAAGGAAAACATTTTCAGGGTGCCGAACTGTTAAAGCTCGATCCATTGAAAAAGACCATTATGGTTACCGGTGGAAGTTTAGGCGCAGGCACACTGAATAAAGCGATTGAAAAACATTTACCCGATATCCTTGCTCAAGATGTGCAGGTGATCTGGCAAACAGGTAAATATTACTACAAAGGGATTATTGAAAGATTGGGTTTAACATATCATCCCAATGTTCGCATTCTTGAGTTTTTAAATAAAATGGACCTCGCTTATGCAGCAGCAGATGTAATTGTGAGCCGGGCAGGAGCCGGAACCATAGCAGAACTTTGTTTGATTAAAAAGCCAGTGATATTAGTGCCTTCGCCAAACGTTGCAGAAGACCATCAAACCAAAAATGCGATGGCCCTGGTTAAAAATGGAGCAGCAATATTAATTAACGACCGCTCTGCAGAAGATACTTTGGTTAAAGAAGCACTGGCGTTATTAAATAACAAAGAACAGTGTGAAAAACTTTCAGAAAACATAGGTGAAATGGCATTGCCAGCGGCAGACGAAATTATAGCGAACGAAGTACTGAAACTAATAAAGCGGAAAGACTAAAGTAGAAAGACCAAAGAAGAGACAGATTGTCATTACAAGGTATGAAGCACAATCTTAATGCGATAGAAAATAAAAATAAAACAATAGAAAGGCAAGCTTTAAGCTTTGGTCTTTCCACTTTTAGCTTAAAATAAAATGGAACTAAGTAAAATAAATAGGGTTTTCTTTGTAGGTATCGGTGGTATCGGCATGAGTGCGCTTGCCCGTTATTTTGCTAAACGCGGACAGGTAGTTTGTGGTTATGATAAAACCAGGACTAAGCTGACTGAAACCTTAGAGCAGGAAGGCATTCTCATTACGTATCTTGATGAAGCCTCTTCACTGCCCTGTGCATTTTTGGATGATCATGATGATACCCTTGTGGTTTACACTCCAGCGATTCCAAAAGATGCTAAAATTTTAAACCATTTTATAAATAAAGGTTTTGCACTTAAAAAACGTTCTGAGGTTTTAGGGATCATCAGTAAAGGAATGTTCTGTATCGCAGTTGCGGGTACACATGGCAAAACCACAACATCATCTATAGTTGCGCATATTTTAAAAGATACTGGCTACGATTGTACCGCTTTTTTAGGTGGGATAACCAGTAACTATAACAGTAATGTGCTTTTCGGTAAGAACAACGTTGTAGTGGTAGAGGCCGATGAATACGACCGTTCTTTCCTAACCTTGCACCCGGATGTAGCCGTGGTTACTTCTATGGATGCAGATCACCTGGATATTTACGGTGACAAGAGCCATCTCGAAGAATCGTTCAGGTTGTTTGCCGGTCAGCTTAAAGCCGAAGGTGTGCTCTATGCGCACGAAGGATTGCCACTTGAAAAAAGCACCAGTTATGCGGCAAGTTCAACGGCAACTGCAAAGGCAGAAAATTTAAGGGTAGAAGGGTCGAAATTTGTGTTCGATTATGCCGATAGTACACAAAGTATCAAAGACATTAGTTTAATGCTTCCCGGTAAGCACAATGTCGAAAATACAACGGTTGCCATTGCCATTGCGCTGCAATTGGGTATCGATGCAGAAAAAGTAAAACAAGCGGTTGCCAATTTTAAGGGTGTTAAACGCCGCTTCGAATATATTGTGAATAATGGCAATCAGATTTATATTGATGATTATGCACATCATCCTGAAGAACTGAGGGCTTGTTTTGATGCGGTAAGACAGTTGTATCCAGATAAAAAGCTAACGGTGATTTTTCAACCGCACCTCTTTACACGGACAAGGGATTTTGCTGATGAATTCGCAAAAGTTTTAAGCACGGCTGATGAACTGATGCTGTTGGAGATTTATCCCGCAAGAGAATTGCCGCTTGAAGGGATAAATGCACAGTTTTTATTGGATAAAATCACTTTGGTAGATAAAAAAATATGTGGAAAAGATTTTGTGGTTCAGCATGTTAAGGACACAAAACCTGAATTAATTTTAACAGTAGGTGCGGGAGATATCGACACGRTTATCGAACCCCTTAAAAATACTTTAAACAATGCTTAAACGGATAAACTGGAGCGCAATTTTTACTGGCTTTGCCTGGCTGATCAGCTTGGCAGGGGTGGTGGTGCTTTTGAGTTTTATCAATGTGAAGAAACAGACAGTTAAATGTRCCGATGTTAAGATCCTGATTCCCGGAGCTGATAACTTTATTGAGCGGGAAGAAATTGATGCCATTTTAAAAGAAGATCAAGGTATTCTTTTAGGTCGTAATCTCGAGAATATCAATATTCATAAGATCGAGAAAAAACTACAGTCTAACCCTTACATCGGTTTTGCTAAAGTATATGTAGATATGGATGGGGTACTGCATATTGAAGTAAAACAACGTCAGCCTATTCTGCGCATATTGAACGAGAACGGGCAGGATTTTTACATTGATAATGATGGACTGAAAATGCCTATTTCATCAAACTTCACGGCCAATGTGCTTGTGGCTACAGGGCATATTACAGAGGTTTTTGGAAGCAGAGTTGATACCCTGCATACGCAATTGGCAAGAGATTTATATAAAACTGCGCAGTATATTAAGCAAGATACCCTTTGGGATGCTCAGATCGAACAGATTGTGGTTGATCAGAAAAACGACATCGAACTGATCCCAAGGGTAGGTAATCAACGTATTGTTTTGGGTAATGCCGATTCGCTTGAAAAGAAAATGAAGAACCTGTTGCTGTTCTATAAAAAAGCAATGCCGCAGGTAGGTTGGGATACTTATAAAACCATCAATATTAAATATACCAACCAGATTGTTTGCGAAAAAAGAGATTCGACAGAATTAGGGAAAAAAGCAAAAACAATTTCTGCAGCCGATAGTTTGAGGATACAACGAAACGTAACCGATTCACTGATCAACAGCACAATTGTGGCGGCGATGGATGACCGGCCAGAGGCAGATGAAGCCGAAAAGGAGACGCCTAAAAGAGAAGCGCCAAAAAAGCCCGAGCCTAAAAAAGCGGAAGTGAAAAAGGAGGCGCCTAAAAAAACAGTACCAGTTAAAACAGAAGTAAAAAAGCCAGCGGTTGCGCAGGCCGCCAAACCGAAGGAAACAAAGCCAGCGGATAAAAAAGAAAAACCGAAGCAAACGGTAACAACACAGCCAAAGCCGGCAAAATCTGAGGCCCAACTGAAGAAAGAGAAAGAAGCAAGAGAGAAAGAAATCAGGGCATTGGAAAAACAGTATAAAACTCAGCAAAATTAACGAATATGGACAAGGCAAAATTTACCAGTCAGTCGCCCATCGTAGTAGGATTGGATATCGGTACTACAAAAATTTGTGTTATCGTTGGTCGTAGAACACAACACGGTAAGATAGAAATCTTAGGAATAGGCAAGGCAGAATCGGCGGGTGTGACACGTGGAGTGGTTTCTAACATTCAAAAAACCGTGCAGGGTATTGCTCAAGCAGTTGAAGTAGCAAGCGGACAATCCAATGTAGAGATACAGGTGGTAAATGTGGGTATTGCTGGTCAGCACATTAAGAGCTTACAGCACAGAGGAATTTTAACAAGAAGAGAATTAAACAACGAAATCGGTAAAAAAGATATCGATAAGCTGATTGATGATATGTTTAAACTGGTAATGCCGCCGGGTGAGGAAATCATCCATGTATTGCCACAGGAATTTACCATCGATAACGAGCCGGGAATCAAAGATCCGATCGGTATGGCAGGGGTTCGCCTTGAAGCTAACTTTCATATCATTTCTGGTCAGGTTACGGCTGTAAAAAATATCATCAAATGTGTAAACAATGCAGGTCTGCAAACTCAGGATTTAATTCTTGAGCCACGGCATTGGCTGAAGAAAATAAAGAAAACGAAATTATTTGTGTTCCTGGCTTACGTGGCCGCGAACCAAAAGAAATTTCGGTTAAAAACCTGGCTTACGTCATTCAGGCGCGTATGGAAGAAATTATTGAGCACGTATATTACGAGATCAAATCTTCAGGATATGAGAAAAAACTGATCGGTGGTATTGTAATTACCGGTGGTGGTGCTTTATTAAAACACTTATCTCAGGCAGTTGAATATGTAACCGGTTTAGATTGTCGTATTGGTTACCCGAACGAGCATTTATCTAAATATGAAGATATGCCTAAAACCATTTATGATGATCTGAAAAGCCCGATGTATGCAACCAGTGTAGGTTTGCTGATCAAAGGAATCCAAAAAGCAGAAGAGTTAATTGAAGAAATGAAACAGCCTGGCGTTTTTGTAGAAAAACCAAAAACAGCCAAAGAAAAAGAGAAACGCGGACCAGGTTTGTTTGATAAATTACTGGCAAAAACAAGAACTTTCATTCAGGATGACATGAATGTAAGCGATGAAGATTACTTAAAAAGTTAATTATTTTTCCACAAAAGATGAGTTTTCCACATTATCAACAGTTGTGGAAAACGTCTGTTGAAAAAGTGTTAATATTACATTGAGTAATGAACAGAATTTAAAAATTTTTAAACAACTGATTCATAAAGATATGCAGTTCGAAATGTTAAAAGATAAGTCTTCAATCATCAAGGTAATTGGTGTTGGAGGCGGTGGCGGCAACGCAGTGAACCATATGTACCTGTCTGGTATTACTGGTGTGGATTTTATTATTTGTAATACAGATGCCCAGGCTTTGGAATCTAGCCCAATACCTAACAAGGTACAATTAGGTGCTAGCTTAACCGAAGGGATGGGGGCTGGTTCTATTCCTGAGGTTGGTAAAAACTCAGCTATAGAGAATATAGATGATATTAAGGCCATGTTAGGTAGTACGACCAAAATGCTTTTTATTACAGCAGGAATGGGTGGTGGTACCGGAACAGGAGCTTCTCCAATCATTGCGAAAGCAGCTAAAGAACTTGATATTTTAACTGTTGCCATCATTACTACACCATTTTCTTTCGAAGGAAAAAGACGTAGACTGCAGGCAGATGAAGGAATGGAAGAGTTGAAAAAATACGTAGATTCTTACTTAGTTATCTCTAACGATCGCCTGCGTGAAATCTTCGGAAACTTAACCTTAGGCTCTGCCTTTGGCCAGGCCGACGATATTTTAACCACGGCTGCAAAAGGTATTGCAGAGATCATCACAGTTCCAGGTTATATCAACGTGGATTTTAAGGATGTGCGTACTGTAATGAAAGATAGTGGCGTAGCCATTATGGGTAGTTTTGCCGCTGAGGGCGAAGACCGTGCGTTACAGGCCGTAGAAGGCGCTTTGGCTTCTCCATTGTTAAAGGATAATGAAATCGAAGGTGCCCGTTATATTTTATTGAATATTAGTTCTGGTCTGCGCGAAGTAACCATGGATGAAGTTTCGATCATTACCGATTACATTCAGGAAAAAGCTGGTTTATCGGCTGATTTGATCTGGGGTAACTGTACCGACGAATCTTTAAGCGATAAACTTTCAGTAACCATTATTGCTACAGGTTTCCAAACATCAGAAGAACGCGTAAACGAAGAAAAAAATAAAAAGAAAATATCACTTTTAACACCTGAAGAAGCGCCGCTAGTTCGTCCCGTTGAACCAGTAAACTCTTTCATTCAGCCTAAAACAACGCCATCTTACGAGCCTGTTTTAAAAAYGAAGGAAGAAGTTTCGCAGGCAGATCTTTTTGGTGGTATGTTCAATAAATCGGAACCTCAAAAAGTTCAGGAGCCAGAAAATAATGTGGTTCGCCATACCTTGATGGAAGAAGAACCTCAGGTAGAAGAAGCACAGGAAACCGGCTTTGAGTTTGAGGTAAAATTAGCTGAAACTAATTTTGTGTTCGAAACACCGGCTGCCCAAATGCCGCCAATGCCTGAGCCGGAAATTGAAATGCCGGTTGTAGGTTTAGATGATGACAAAAGTGATGAATCGATGGAAGAGCAATTGAAAAAATCTAAAGAACGTATTTTACGTTTAAAAGATTTAAGCATGAAATTGCGTACTACCAATGGTTTACAGGAACTGGAAAACGAACCTGCTTATAAACGCAAGCAAATGCAGTTGCAACAAGTTCAGCATTCTTCTGAATCGCAGGTGAGTAGGTTTACTTTAAGCAACGATCAGGATGGTGGTACTGAGATCAGACCTAACAATTCTTTCTTGCACGATAACGTTGATTAAAACAAACCAAATATAATTTTAAAGCCCCGAAGTAAAATCGGGGCTTTTTTGGCATAAAATTGGAGTGTTAAAAATCTTAATTAACACCTAAAAGATCATTAGGTTGATTTTAAGACGAATAAAGCTTAAATTCGCAAAATTTTATTATAAAAAACACATAATACATTGGATATATTTGATAAGATAGCAAAGCACATGGGGCCACTAGGGCAACACCAGAAATGGTCTCATGGGTATTTCTCATTTCCAAAATTAGAGGGAGAAATTGCACCTCACATGCAGTTTCGTGGAAAAGAGCATTTGGTTTGGAGTTTAAACAACTACTTAGGCTTAGCCAATCACCCGGAAGTTAGAAAGGCAGATGAAGAAGCTGCGGCAAAATTTGGTATAAATTGAAGGAAATTGTTGATCTTAAAAAAGATTTCAACTTCCGTATCCTGGTTGATGATGCACATGGTTTCGGTACAATGGGTAAAACCGGTGCAGGTACACACGAAGCACAAGACTGTATTGATGGAATCGATGTTTATTTTGGAACCTTCGCCAAATCTATGGCAGGTATTGGTGCTTTTGTTGCTTCAACAGAACAGATCACTAATTTTTTAAGGTATAACATGCGTTCTCAGACTTTTGCCAAGGCATTACCAATGCCAATGGTAATCGGTTTGTTAAAACGCTTAGAGTTGCTAAAAAGYCAACCTGAGCTGAAGGATAAACTTTGGGAAATTGCAATGACCCTGCAAAAAGGATTACGTGAGCGCGGATTCGATTTAGGTGTTACCGATTCGGTAGTTACACCGGTTTTCTTAAAAGGCGAACTTTCTGATGCTACTGCAATTACTTACGATTTACGCGAGAACTATAGCATCTTTTGCTCAATCGTTGTTTATCCGGTAATTCCAAAAGGTATGATCGAACTCCGTTTAATTCCTACAGCTGTTCATACACTAGAAGATGTACAACGTACTTTAGATGCTTTTAGTGAAGTAGCTGAAAAATTAGAAAACGGATATTATAAAGAGAATCTTTTCGCTACCGTTTAAGGTCTATATAAATTTTACAAAGCCCTTTAAATGCGTTTAAAGGGCTTTTTTGTTGAAATTGTTTCTGTAAAAATCTGTATTTCAGTTACTTGATGTAATTCTTTTGTGGAGAATATGTTTATAAAAGAATAGAATGTGGAAAAAAATGGCGTAGAGGGCTGTTTTTTATTGTTCTAAAAATTTTTTTATTTCACCAAACCCTTTAAATTAGAGTAAGATAATTAAAACTAAAACCTTAAAGAACCATAGGAGTAATTAAAAATGAAAAAATTCGAAGAAGTAAAAAGTTTAGTGGCGGCTTTAGAAGCTGATGCAGACAAATTTTATAATAAAGGTAACAGCGCAGCTGGAACCCGTATACGTAAAGGTATGCAGGATTTGAAAAATTTAGCTCAGGCCATCCGTTTAGAAGTTCAGGAAACTAAAAACAAAGCTTAAGCGATCTAAATATTATAACAAAAAAAGCCTCATTAGAGGCTTTTTTTGTTATAACCATTCATTATTTTTAATCAATCTGTCAAATATTTTTATTACTGTAAAATATATAAGACAAATTATCCTTCATCCTTAAGTTTCCTTAGCTTTCATACTTTAGCGCTTGTGTTCCTTTATAAGTGATCAGATATTGCCCTGAAGGGTTGGTATTGCAACCTTTGCCGATATATTAGTAAACTGTTTAAATGCAAGGAGAACAATTAAACACTGAATTTATGTGCTAAATTATATGATATTTATTTGGTACCAGAGTAAGGTAACTTTGGGTGTCAAATGCTAACGTTATTAACTGTTTATGGTGTCAAAATATTTGCAATATACTCGGCCAGCTAGTGAAGATGTCAGTCATGTCCTGAATATCATGGGCGCTGTTCATCCAATAGATAGTAAATTGACTGAGGAGTTCGAAAAGCACCTCCTGCAGCTAAGAATAAGCAAAGACCAGATACTTTTTAATGAGAATGAAGTGTGTGAATACATATATTTTATCGTTAAAGGGGCCTTAATGGGTTGTACTACGCACAACAAGCAAAAAATAACAACCTACATTTCAGTTGAAAATGATTTTGTTAGTTCCATATCAGGTCTTCATGGGTCGGGTTATCCATTAGAGCTGGTTGCCTCGCTGCTAAATGTTAAAGCTTCAACACTTTTATCCATCAAGAAAAATTTTTCAGGGAAAGATAAAAATAAGGAATTGGAAGAGTGGGGACAAAAATTAGAATTGCATATCAATAAACATCAATCATTCAGGCATAAAGATGTCAGGCTTCAATCTCTTTCTAAAGAGATTGGTTTAAGCAGTCATAAACTTTCTATTGTCTTAAACAGCTATTTCAATAAGAGCTTTATTGATTATATCAATCAATATCGTGTAAATTGGATTAAAGGAAGCATCCGGAACCCTGATATCATGCAGAACTTTACGCTAGAGGCACTCGCTTACAGCGCAGGTTTTTCTTCACGGAGTGCTTTTTATAGCTCCTTTAAAAAACTGGTAGGAATGAGTCCTGTTGAATATTCGAAAACCCTCGATCAAGAAAAAACTTCAGCTTAACGTTTCTGTTACAGAAAGGCACTCTTAAGGTACTTTTTATTGTATAGTTGTGTTGATTTATAATACAGGACAAACTTGCTTCTGTATTATGTGCTATAAGGTGCATGTTTGGCTAATTTCGTGCAACAAACATAAACTGTTAGATTTCATAGGCTGATATTGGCCAAAATTGATTAAAACTATGATAAGAATAATGCGTGCAGCAGACTGGGGTGAGGTTAGTGCCATTTATCAGGAAGGAATCGATACTGGTACTGCGAGTTTTAGGACCCCTGATATTTCCTGGGAAAACTGGGATTCGTCACACCTTAAGGCTTGTAGGTTTGTGGCCTGTAAAGGTAAAGGAATTATAGGTTGGAGCGCGCTTTTGCCAGTGTCGGCGAATTATGATGTTGGTAGGGTAGGTGAGACAGAAGTGTATGTTAAACATGGCTATAAAGGCCAGGGAATAGGCTCTTTACTGTTAGACGCACTTGTTAAAGAGAGTGAAAATAAAGGTATTTGGATGCTTCAGGCCGGGATATTTTTGCAAAATTCGGCCATATTGAAAATCTATGAAAAAGCGGGGTTCAGGGTAGTGGGCTATCGCGAAAAAATAGGAAAGGCAAAAGGCGTTTGGCAGGATAACCTGCTGATGGAAAGAAGAAATAAATTGATTGCTTAGCATCTTAAAAAAAGTGCTTGTATTATAAAGACAATTTCTCTTCAGATTCTGTCATGTTGAGCCTGTCGAAACACCATTAAACAAGTCCTTCGACAAGCTCAGGATGACAAATCTATATTGTATTCAATCTCTCTTTTTACC
>NZ_JBFTRT010000467.1:0-4643 GCF_056399685.1 Pedobacter sp. 01N416 | reverse complement strand
GCACTATAATAAATTTTATTTTCTGAATATTCCTTTTTGCATCCTCCAAGAAACATTATAGAAAAATTAAAATCCAGGAAAATAATCTCGCTGCTCGTTTTTTTTGTTTGAGTAGGGTTTTTATCCCATATTATAATCTTTTTTAAAAGTGTTTATATTATAATTTATGTTATGGCCCATAACAAATCTATTTACTAATTTTTGATTAACCAAACATTTAGTTGAAAAAAAATAAACATCACATTGTGGAATAAAAAGGTTCTTAAATAAAGAATATTGTGAAAATTGCATGTTTCAGTGAAAGTGACTCACTGTTTCAGACAAAACTGGCCACCAACTTGACTATCGGATGATGCACATCTAGTTCCCTTCACGATGAACAAATACACACTGCGGATCCAAATCCATTTTCCTCAGGACTTCTCGGTTTAACCCATCCTACTGCCGATTTATCTTCAATTCAGACCTTCCCAAAGATCAAATCCATTCACAGGTATCAGCACGCTTAAAAATGCCATAACCCCTCCAAAATAGCTAAGCGCCACTAGTCCATCCCTAATTGCAGATATCCTCCCAGGAGCCTTAATTTTATGCAGAAATTGAAAGATTGTTCCCGAAAGCCAGTTGCGAAAAAAATCTGATCGAAATCAAAACAGGGTCACTTTAAAGCGAAATAGGGTGACAACTTAAACGCAGAACGGACCGCCAGGAGATTATTGAAAACGTTGACTCACCAACAATAATTTATTTACCGTAGGGCGCCATCTTCCCACAGGAACAGTTGCAATTACTGTAATCAACATTAAACTTTTTTAAAAAATGTTTGTAAAATCCTATCCGGTCTAACATTGGCTTCTGTTCTTCCCCGAGATCGCACTCTAAAGCGCCGTTAATAATATTTATCGTCATACCAAATCCAGGAGTATAACCTAACTTTTTTTCTTCTAAATTTGGATTCCAACTTTCATCTATCACATCATGAGCTGACGGCTTATTGCCTTGGGGCATCATCCAGAAAAAAATAGCCGATTCGAATGAAACAACCGGATTATTTGCAACAATTTCAGGATGATTTAGAAGAATATTTTTATCTCCAAAAATAATCTCTGATGCAGCGCCATAATTACCATTATAGCTCAATTGAAGAGGCCCCCTGCCATAATATTTTTTGTTTGCTACAGCTGGATATATGTTGTTTGGAATAACATATTTAGAATTAGTATCCATTTCGCAAACTAACATTAAGCCATCATTATATTGGTTATCCTTACCATTCCTTGTCTCGTGTGCTACATGAGCGAAAAAAGCAGCCAATTCTTTAAAATTAGTTCCTTTTCTATAGCAAAAATCTCCGAAGTCTATTGTAACTTGCCTATATGTTTTATTTTTAGCCCATTCTTCTTCCCAGCCTTTGTCTTGTCTGATTACAGTGCTTTTGTCATCATTAAATATCTTGGTAATTTTGTATAACCACTCTCCACGTCTTTCAACTTTTACTTTAAAGTGGGACAAAGTGTTGACCGCCTTAGTAAATGAATCGTAAGTAAAAAAATTATTTCTGTGAGGGAATAGTTCATTATAATCCTTATTAGATAATAAGGACCCATTTCTGATTGTTTCTTTAGGCGTACAACCCAAAAACAGGAAAATTAATGCAATCATTACATTAATTTTAGATATTCTAAAAACAAACTTCATTAGCAGAAATGTGATGTTCCACTTCCTCCAAGACCTGCAAAAAGCCAAGCTGTATCGACCTGATTCTCACATGATAGAAGTGGCGCAATGTCATGTACACCGACACTGCTTTCCATAACATTTATTGATTGAGCTCTGGAACTAACTTGACCTCTAATGGAGTTGGTTTTGTTTAATCGGATATTTCTCATAGGGTATAAGATTGTTTATTGACACCAATATAGGAAAAAGTTAAAAGCCATAGAAATATTTATAACAGTAAGACAAATTACGACTAGCCCCCACGCAGGAGGTGAAAGCGTCCAATAGTATTTATTCTATGGAGTATGCCAGCAATTTCATTCAATTAAAGTATTAGAAAGAATCGCAAAGAACTTATTTTGCGAAGCAATGCCTACAAAAGAGATGTTGAAACAAAGCTCGAAGCATAGAATTACAAACGTTTAACAGGTAAAAAATCTACGGTAGTCCGAAAAGCTCCTCGGAAGTTCATAAAAAACATTAAAAATTCTGGGCCGCCAGTGGCTATAACGACGAGGAAAGCGAAACTCTGAGGATATTTTTAAGAAATCAGGATCGATACCGATTCTAACCATGCATGGCCTGTCCTCGAAAATGTGCCGAATTGGGATTCTAAAATCATAAATTAGAGGTAATTTGGATATCTGTCATCATTTACATTAAAGATAATCAGTGGCTTGAGCTGACAACATTGTTAATATCTCTGTGACCGAAAGAGACTATGCAGGCTCTTAATCATTCAGATTATAGAAAAATACCCACAATGAACTCAGATAATTACTTGGAAATCCGTTTATCTTAGGGGTTAGGTAGGCAATCGCTGGAATATGCAGCCTCAAAAAGCTTCTCTGGAGTCTTAAAGCTAAATGTAATCAACCTACCTTTAGGAACAGATCCAATCTTTTTTCCCTTAAATAATCTTGGAATGGTGTAATGTAGTTCTGGAGGAGTCATAAGCTCCAAAGATATTTCCCGTGGCTGAGTTTTGGCAGATTTTGCTTTTTAACAACAATCAACTTACTGATAATAAGCCGATTGAATGTTATAAATAAAGAATATAGGGATCTCCACTTTTAATCTCGCCGATCAGACCCTCCCCCTTCTCTTACTTTCTAAAAACTCCTCTCTCAGCTCACTCTTATAAAACCTGTCTCCACCGGGAAGCTTGCTGGGTTTTAAAATCCCTTTTCTGACCTTTCTCTTATAAGTGCTTTCACTTATCCCAAGATACTCCATCACTTCAAGCCGGGTCAACATCTGATCCTCCGGGAGTTTTAGTTGGCCATAGGACTTAGAATATATCAGTTGCATAAGTTCATAAATTTTGAGCAAAACGTCCAGGATAGCATTTAGTTTGTCCATAGTGATTTCCGTTAAATCAGATAGAAAAATCTGGTCTTGATACAATAAACAGTTGATGCAAAAAGAATAATCTATGATCAAAGTGTCAAGTTGCAGCACGGTGGTAAAACTTACCACCCCAATTTTACAGGCAATAACGGCCAGTTGTTTTTTAACATTTAAAAACCTTAGCTAATAAATTTATCACGGCAATAGCGCAATTCATCCCTTCAGGATAACGGCTAGTGTAGTTTATTTCCCGAAAAACATCACCTCAACTAAATTTAGGAGAAACTTAACGCCTCCTAAATTTTCAAATATGGATTTTCAACTGGATTATTTTAGACAAATTATCTATCTCATAAACAACAACCTTGATCTGGATGATCATTTAACAACGCACACAGGCATAAAGGAAGAAACCCAAAGGATAATTAAAAAGATCAATACCTATCAACCCAATGACATTTCCACGTTTACCGATTTTATCCATTTTCAGGTCGGAGCCTTAACAAGAACGGCAAGGGAAATAGAAGATATTCTTTCATTCAAGGAGGATCTGTCCGACGATTCGGAAAAGCTACTCGAATTAATGCTAAATGGAATAGAAACGATCATTTGGCACGTACACACCTACTTTCGCGACCAATTTGACTACAACACCCTTTTAACCAAAAGGACAATTTCAGATCATTTGAAACAAGTTGAAATAATAATTGAAGAACATCTTTCATTGTTTAAAAAATCCAATATAGACCAAGAACTTATCGAAATCCTCTCAGATGCATTGTATTTAAGACTGGCAGATCCCCCACGCTTCCGGCATTTAGCATTCAGCGACCAGCTATTTAATTATCTGAACCAGCATGTAAAAAAGCATCTTCAAAAGGTACTAATTCCTATAACCCCCTCCTGCCCCAGATAAACCATTCACTACTTCAGGTGCTCGAAGCTGAACTGAGCTTTATGAAACAACTTGACTTTCTGAACTCAGAACTGATGAATTCTGGGATGCTTGATGCTAAGTATAAGGTCTCACTTTCGGTAAAGCAGTTGGCCTACCTTATATTTCTGGCCGTAGAAGTGGGTATTATAATCGAGCGTAAAGCTAAAAGGGTACATGAATACATTATTTCACATGTCAGCACAGCAGAAACAGAAAAAATTTCAGAGAAAAGTTTCAGCAACGGCTATTACGTACCAAGTTCTGTCGATATCGGCGTTGTAAGCGATAAGTTGGCTGAGATGCTTGCCAAAGCCCAAAACCAATTTTAATCTTTCATAATCATAGGCTCCCTCCCAATAAATCGGAGAATCTACCGCCTCAAAAGCGTTGTCACGCAATAAATCATAAAGGGAGTACAAAATCAAGAAAACTTTTCATGTTCATTTTTTATGGGGTGGTATGAGGTGGTAGAAAATACCACTTGACCAAACATTGAAATCCTTTTTATTTGGATTTAAAAACATGAATTACGAACCAATTTACAAAAGACTTAATGCCTATCATCAAATGAGCAGTCCCTTGAAGGCATATCTAAAGGTCATTATACGTGAGATCATCCTCCCAGATGGACAGGCAC
>NZ_JBFTRT010000466.1:0-4123 GCF_056399685.1 Pedobacter sp. 01N416 | reverse complement strand
GTTTTAAGGTGGTTGGATCCAGGACTTTACCGTTTAAACGTTTGTAAGTCACGTTCATATCCAATACCTCCGGTCGGTTTGGCAAGAAATTGTTCTGACCAGCAATTGGTTGTCCTTCTAAAACCAAACGGACAAACAATACATTATTGCCATTATTGGTAATAGAAGCCGTATTTCCTTTAAAGGTTACAGGTGTACTGTTGATGTATTGATTTGAACTTACAGGTGCCGATTTTCCGTCTAGTACATACTGATATTGCAGTTTATTTGCCGATTGGTTTGAACCACAGAATTTTGCAATAGCCAACAAACTATAAGCGGTTGTTTGTGTGCTGTACCAGGTGTTTTCGCCAAGTTTAGCAGCTAAAGGTTGTAGTAAATTCGCAGCTTTTGCTTTCTGACCGAGTAGGGTTAGGGTTTCTAAAATCATGGCTTCATCGCGCACATCGGAGCCATAAGTTCCACCCAATTGTTTGTAAGCCTGAATAGATGTATCTAAACCTCTGATCATATTTTGAGCAACATCATTTTGTCCGGCCAGTTTATAAGCAGCTGCCAATCGCCATTTTGCAGCGATTGACAAATATTCAAAAGCTTTTAAACGGTTCATTGCTGCCATTTCAGGTTTTTTAGCTAAGGCAAGCATATACAAACGGTAGGCCTGAGACAAATCTCCTCCATAAAAATTATTACTGTTTGGCGCCCAGTTTGCCGCTTTGGATTTTTGAAAGCGCAACAGTTCATCCAAAAGGCCAACAGGAAGGGTATAACCAGCATTTTGTGCTTCAACCAGGAAGTGTCCGGCATAATTGCTTCCCCATTCATCAGAACTACCTTCGCCAGGCCAGTAAGACAAACCGCCATCTGTAGTTTGGAAACCTTTCAGCCTATTTATACCGGCTTTAATGTTTTTCTCTGTTGTAGCTTTTTGTTGTTCATTCAACGGACTCAATCTATCCAAAAAGAGTTGAGGAAATATACCCGAAGTAGTTTGCTCAATACAGCCATGCGGATATTGGATAAGGTAACTCAATCTTTTACCAAGGTTGATCGCAGGGATAGAAGAAACTTCTAGTGAACCAGAATTTGTTCCTGTCATACCGATTGGCAAATAGTTTACCGCCCATTTGGTATGCGGCTGAACCGTTGCAGACACTACATTGGTTACATATGGGTTTGGATTTCTGATATCCATTTCCACATCGTAAACTGTTTTTTCAGCTCCACTTTGTGCAATCACTTTTACTTTGGCAATGCCTACTGTGTTGGGTGCTTTCACCTCGAAATAGGTCATTTGCTCACCTGTTTGTTTGTAGTAAAGCTGCTGTTTGTTACTGCCTTGAACAATTAAATTATTTGCCTGGAGTTGTACTGATACATTTTTAAGATTGTTCTCTGTAGCAAAAACGGTTACTGGTAAGGTGAAACTTTCTCCCGGACCGATAACCCTTGGCAAAGTAGCCAAAACCATTAACGGCTTTTTAACCTGAACCGATTTTTCGGTAAAACCATATGCAGCATCCTGCCCGGCAACTACCATAGCTCTTACCGCACCAATATATTGAGGCAATTTAAATTTGTGTGTTTTACTTTCGCCTTTGCCAATAGTAAATGGCCCCATAAATTTAACCACTGCTTTAAAACGGTTGGCTTTTGCTGGATTTAAGTTCTTGTTGATGCTACCATCACCACCAATGCTTAAAATGCGTTCTAAATTCCCTCCCCATGCGCCTAATACATAGTCGAATAAATCCCAGGTTTTTACGCCTAAACCTTCGCGGGCATAAAATGCACCATGTGGATCAGGTGTTTTAAAACGTGTTAAATCTAATAAACCTTCATCTACGAGGGCAATGGTATAGGTCATTGCTTTGCCGTTCTGCTCAGCTACAGTAATGGTGTTTTCGGTTTCAGGCTTGATTTTATCCAACATTTTTATGGTTGGTTTTAGGATGGTCTGCGGATCTTCAACCGAAAGCGGAATAGCGCCATACATCCTGATTGGTAAATCGTTAACCGTTTGTGCATGCGGTTGTAATAAAGTAATATTGGCAAAAACATTAGGTGCCATCTCTTTCTCAGCCTTGAACTTAAATTGCGTTTGTCCGGCTTTGGTATCTACCCAGAAGGTTTTTAATACCCGGCTTCCATTTTCAATGGAGATTAACGCTCTTCCGTTTTTACCAGTTGGGATGGTTAAGGTAATATCCTCTCCAACAGTAAATTTTTCCTTATTAGCAGTGAAAGATAACATAGATGCCTCAGTTGGGTTGCTGCCCTGTTCGCGCTGTGCCCAGCCCGGCCAATCTACATAAACAGATTTTCCGGTAACATGTCCACCATTGGCATCACGCACCAAAATTAAATAACGGCCCCATTCTGGTTCATCAACACGTAAATCCCAGCTCCCTTTTCCGTTAGTCAGATTCACTTGATGGCTTTCTACCAATTTGTTATACTGGTTTTGGGTAAAGTTAGCGTAGGTATATTGATCGTCCTGTTCCCACCACCAACGCCATTGTGTTTTATATAATTCTACCTGAACGGTTTTGGTTCCGCTCAACAGTTTTCCATCGGTATTTACATTTACAATTTCGATTTTATGCGCTTTGCCAGTAACCAGCATACCACTCAAACGGTCGCCTTTTTCTGGTCGGATACCCAAATAACTGCTATACACATGATAGGGTATGCTGAAATTATCGATGCTGAAATTACCTCCGGGTTCGAAGACTTTGGTTGTAAAGTTTGCCCTTAACACACCAGGAGCGGTATTGTTCTCATTGAGGTTGGTGTTAATCTGAGCTGTACCGTTCTGGTTTAAAGTGCCTTCGAAAATGGTTTTAACCTGCGATTCGAAGTTAACCGTTGGGTTATCGAAACTAAAACCCTCAAAACCTTTAAATTTAGTCTCTGTAGTGTTTAAGTTTACATCAACCTTCGCTTTTAAGTTTTGCGCAACAGCACCGAATAGCCATTTGGCCGATAGGGTAGCGGCTGATGTTCCTGAACTTAAATATGCTCTATTGCCAACGTTGAAATCAATTTTCAAACGGTTTGGCATTACGGTTTCGATTTTTAGGGTTTTGGTAAATGTAGCTCCACCTGCTTTAACTTTCGCCATCCAGTTACCAGTTGGCGCTGTACTTTCAGTAGCGGTTTTAAAGGTGTAGAATCCATTTAAAGGTTTGTCATTGATCAATCTTTTGTAAAGCTGACCTTTCGGGTTATAGAATTCCATGGTTACCGGATAATTGGCTGGCAGTTTTTTTAGTTTGTCTTCCAGTACGAAAGAAACAAATAAACTGTCGCCTGGCCTCCAAACACCACGCTCGCCATAAATAAAGCCTTTTAAGCCACTTTGGACTACATCACCGCCAACATCGAAGCGGCTTAACGGAAGTGAGCTTCCATCGTCTAGTTTAAGGTAACCACGTTCTGAACCATTTTTAGCGATCAATAAGAAAGGCTGACGTTTCAGGTCAAAACTTGCAAAACCATCACCATCAGTTTTAGTCGTGAAAATGATCTGTTTTTGGTAATCCATCAATTCAAGGTTTACACCACTTAGTGGTTTTGCCGTCAATAAGTCTGTTGCTACAATAAGCATGCTGTTATCGTTACCACGTTTGGCCACCAAACCAATATTCGAGGCAATTAAGTTTCTGCTGGCCCAGCGCTGGTTGGTGTAAAACGATGGCGTACATGGATTGTCTTTATCATTCCACCTGTAATTTGGCGGGTAATAATTATTGTAACGTTGCCAAAAGTCATCGTCTTCGTCAATCTTTTCACCATAACCTTCGTAATCTCCATATTCGGCTTCTTCCTCATTACCATCGGCTTTTTCTTCCCCGGTTTTACAATTGTAAGCATTGTATTCCTGTCTGAAAGCAATGGTAACGCGGTACATGGCACCGGGCTCAGTACGGATCATTTTATCCAGATCAAGGGTGAAACGGTTCTTTTTATGGAGGTTAAGTGCCTTATCTTCATCTAATCGTACCGTTTTTTGCAGAATAGGTTTGGCCACCCTACGCAATTCGTTACCATCTTTATAACTATTCGTTTGAAAAAACTGCGGTATGTTGTTTTCGTAAATTTTGATCACGGTAACATCAAC
>NZ_JBFTRT010000465.1:0-4153 GCF_056399685.1 Pedobacter sp. 01N416 | reverse complement strand
ATACAACCTCGTTTTTTGAATATAAACTATACTAGCGAGGCATATACATCATTTACAAATTTAACGTATCCATTAAATTAACGGGTCGGAATCCTGATTGCGGGGATTGTGCTCCGGAAAACTATTCTTATCGAAATGATGGTGACGATAAAAGTTTGCACGGTCAATCTCTACAATTTCATCTTCCATCCGCAACGCCGCCGGACTTCCAATTATGCTTCGGATCTGGTTCTCCAATTCAGGGGTAACCTCACCAATAATATATCTCGGCATTGCCCTAAACTGATCCTGGTGGATATCGGGTAAAATAACTTCTTTTTTATCTTCGCCYAAATTTGCGAGCCAGATGGGTATCAGCACGGCCTTTTCCTCCAAATCTTCGCCCATATCGACAAGCTCCACAATAACATAGCGTATCGCATTTTGCTCGGGATCAAATAGGAGGTCGCGCACCTTTCCAACCGAATCGCCAGCTTCATTTCTTACTGGCCAACCTTTAATGTCTGCCTCGCCGTCTGTTAATTGATAACTACTTTTTGAGAGCTCTTCTAAATTGCTGTATAAAATAGTTCCTGAATCCATAATTGCTTTTTTTAAAGGGGCTATTAATAACGATGCCCAGTTTTACAACAAGTTTTTCAGGTGATGGTTTTTATGCTAAGGCGCCAGGGTACAAAAATTGGGCGGCTAAAACAAATATCGTAAAGGAGTAATTAACTATAGGTATTTGTGGTCTAGCGTTTTGTGTTGGTATTAAAAGATGTGGAAAGCAACGAAAATATTAATCGAAATAATTTTTTTTATCAGGCGGCAATCATACTGTTTAACGATTATTTTGTATAATCGTTAAAATAGAATCAGAAGTTAATGAAGAATATAGCTGAATTTAGAATGTCATTAAAAGAAGATAGGCCTGATAGTAACATATCAGTTCAATTGCGCGCACTCTGGTATGATGCAAAAGGAGATTGGCATACGGCCCATAACCAGGTCGACCATTTAGGCGATGTTGCCTCTGCCCGCATCCACGCCTACCTGCACCGCAAAGAAGGCGATATTTGGAATGCCGATTATTGGTATGCTAAAGCCGGAGAGAAAAGGCCACAATTATCATTAGACCAGGAGTGGGAAGAATTGGTACAGCATTTTTTATCATGATGGGTGTAAATCACCTATCATTTAGTTCCAGCAATAACTAATGGTATGCTGGGGAGATAATACCTGAAAACAATATTAATCTCCCAAAATCTCCAGTCATTTTATTTCGCAGGCATTTTAAATGAAGGGGGAAGTGACGCTTCATCCGCTGCCCATAGTTTATTCGGACGTTTGCCCATTACCAACTCCAATTTGCCCCCTTTCATTAAATCCTCGTGAGCAAACCACGATTTATTCCATACTTGCCCGTTCAGTTTAGCCGATTGGATGTATTTATTTTCAGGAGAATAGTTTATACAGTTTAACTCAAACTTTTTGCCATTTCCCAGGTCAAGTTTTACATTGGCAAAAGTGGGGCTGCCAATTACATACATGGGCAAGCCTGGGGTTATCGGGTAAAAACCCATCTGCGAAAATACTACAAAAGAAGTAAGGCCACCGCCATCTTCATCGCCAGGAATACCCATTAAATCATTACGGAACCATTGACTTAATAAACTCCTTACCCTTTTTTGCGTGCGCCAGGGCTGTCCCGCATAATTGTATAAGTAAGGAATGTGCATGGCAGGTTCATTACCCATAGAAAACTGCCCAACATTACCCGTATGATCAGGCAACTGCGAATAAAAATCAAATCTGCTTTTCCCAAGCGGTGTATTATACATTTTCTCCAGTTCGTCAACAAAAGCCTGTTTGCCGCCAATCATATTTACCAAATCGCCCAGGTTGTGCAACACATCCCATCGGTAAAGCCAGCCATTGTTTTCATCGTAAGTTTCTCTGGCACCAAGTCCGCCCGAAAAGCGGTAATCCAGCGGTTTAATAAATTTACCTTCCACATCTTTCGGATGAAAAAATCGGGTGTCCGGATTAAACACCGTATGGTAGCTGCTACTTTTATCTAAAAAGTATTTTGCTTCATCGGTTTTACCTAATTGCTGAGCAATATTGCCCAGGCACCATTCATCATAAACCGTACCCAGGGTAACGGCTATCGGTTGGCGTTTTTCAAAACCATGGACTTCTGCTGCGGTTTCTTTTTCACCTTCAGGTAAAGCAGGGAAATAGCCCTTATCTTTAAAAAATTGATCTAAAACACCTGCTTTTTTTGAAGACCACGGGGCCAGGGTTTTTTCGGTAATGGCTGCTTTACAATACTGATAAGCTTCATCAAGATTAAAATTTCTCAAACCCTTGTTATAAGCATCAATTACGGTGGCCGCGCCATGATTGCTGTTCATCCTCCGGCTATCACCAGTTACCTCCGGAAAAGTTGGCATCCAATGGTCTTTCATCTGTTGTGCCATTCGCAGGTAAGAATTAATCATATCGCCTTCCATTTTTGGCTCAATAATCACACGGAGTGGATGTGTTGCCCGGTAGGTATCCCAAATCCAGTCGTCGGTAAAAAATGGCATACCATTATCATTGTGCACTTTTCCGTCGAAGGCACTAAAATACTTTCCATCTTCAGATAAGCTGATCATTCTTTCGTAAGTGCGATAAAGGGATGTGTAAAATATGGTTTTGGCTGTTTCATCGGTGCCTGTTACCATGATCTTTCCAAGTGTGGCATTCCAGATATTCTTTCCTGTCTGCGCCACCTGGTTCAGGTTATAATCCTTGATTTCTCGACGGAGATTTTGTTTTGCCTGTTCTTCACTGATAAATGATATGCCATAACGTGCTTTAATCTGCCTGGTTTGAGCAGGAAATTTTAAAACAAGATAAGCATCACGGCCGGAAGCAGACTGTTCCCTGGAATCAATTTTAGTTCCATGATGCTTGCCTGATTCAAGGGGTGTTAAATCAGTTTCGAAGTAGAGGTAAACCTTGGTATTATTGTCTAGTTTCTGAAAACCACTTACAACATTTTGGCTCACCTTCAGCGCTCCGTTTCTGGTGTTTAAAACCAGGTAAGCCGGAGCATTTGTTTGCGAAAAGTTGAGCGCATATATCCCCGATTGGTGCGACGGCGCAAATTGTACATTTATCCCAAAATCATCGAGGTCAACCTCATAATAATAAGGTTTAATCACCTCATTGTCGTAGCCATAAGAAATTACGTTACCCACATTTTTGAGGTCGCCCTGAAAGGGACTCAAATTAAAGGCCGAGCTGCCCCGGTGGCTGGTAACCACAACAGGCAAACCATCTATAGTATTACTGGTAAAATTATCACGCTCCGGATAAACCCGCAATAAGCTGTTAGGTAAATGAATAGTAGGATAAGTGGGTACAAGTAAATGGCTAATGTTACCAATGTATGGGTTAACATAGTCTACGGGTTGTTTTTTAGCTTGTGCATGTGCGAAATTGATACAAGCTATTAGCAAAAATATTGCGCTCAATAAACAATATGTATATTTTTTCATTTCAAGAATTTCGATTAGGTGTGGCAAACATAACATTTTTCAAAAACGATATTTAACGCTGACGAGTTGCCGACTGTATCATTAATGATGTAAATCTTTTTAATCCTGCCTATAACAGTAAAACGATTTAGCAAATCTAAAGGAAATGATCAGTTTACCAAAAAAGCAAGAATAGAAAATGCCCTTTCCTATTTGGCCTGTTTGCATCTTATTAGGTTAATTACAATGCCTGGTGCCAAAAAAAGAGGTTACGGCTTAAGCGTAAGTGGTGTGTAAACAAAAAAGAGCGATGAATAGATTTCATCGCTCTTCGAATGTTAAATTTTTATTTATTATTTTGCTAATGAGGCAGTTTGTTCTGTACCGGTTACTGGTGAGCTCATTTGTGTTTTCATTGCTGCAAATCTATCTAGATTCAATTTTGGTGTGCTTCCCATTACTAAAGTATGTTCTCCTGTAGCGCCACTTAATTTTAAATCTGCACGGCCTTCAATTACAGTATATAAACTTTCTGTATCCGAATCGATTTCTGCAACCGCATTTCCTTTTAAGAATAACTGAAGATATTTAGTATCCAATTTGCCAGCTGTTTTTACTACGGCATTTTCAGAAGCCTGTAC
>NZ_JBFTRT010000464.1:0-4174 GCF_056399685.1 Pedobacter sp. 01N416 | reverse complement strand
TTAGTTTGTATCTCCGGAAACTTATTCAGCTGCTCTACCCTAAACGAATTATTGTAATTAATACTTCCGCGGCCAGCCTTACCTTTTTTTGTGGTAATCAAAATTGCGCCACTGGCACCGGCACTTCCATATAACGCGGTGGCCTCAGGCCCTTTCATTATTACATAACTTTCGATATCGTTTGGGTTAATATCCATCCCCCGGTTAGAGTAATCCTGGTCTCTGTTTGCGGCTCCCGAAACTAGCTCTCTTGTTTGATTTAATGTACTGTTGTTAATCGGCACACCATCTACAACAATCAGTGCGTTATTATCTCCGCTGATCGATACAAATCCTCGTAAAACAATCTGCGCAGAGGCTCCTGGGTTTCCATTGGTACTATTAATCGATAAACCTGGAACACGACCTTGCAAGCCTCCAAAGAAATCGTTTCTCTGGGTTTCGGCAACTTCGGATCCGGAAACTTTTGGCGTTGAATAGCCTAACGATTTAGCATCGCGATCAATCMCATAGGCAGTAACCACAACCTCATTAAGATTGCTGGCATCAGCAGAAAGGGTTACATTAATCGTGCTATTTGCACCAACAGCTCTTTCAACACTTTTGTATCCAACATAAGAAAATGTTAATACATCGGTTTTTAATGCCTTTATCGAATAATTTCCTTTGCCATTGGATTGTGACACCACGGTACTTCCCTTCACCCGGATAGAAACGCCGGGAATGGGGCCGTCAGCGGAGCTGACCTTACCGGTAATCGTTATCTGTTGCGCGAAAACTTGCGCACACAGCATAATCATACCGATAAAACTAAAGAATAGTTTTTTCTTCATAATTTGTTAGTAAGAAAGTGGTTATTAGAAGTTGTTGTTTGTATTCCGGTTTATCAAACGCGCAAATTACCGCAGCTTTGATGTTAGTTAAGTAAATATGATGAATGTTTTTGAAAATAAAAACAAATAGGAAAGATTTATTGTGCTAACAAACAAAACTTTATCGCACAAACACGCATAAAAACGCAAATAATATAATTTTAAAATCTTTTTATACATTCGTAAAAAATCAAATGATTTATGCTGAAAAAAGAACGTCACGACTTCATCATGCGCCAGATTAACCTGCATAACCGTGTTTTAACATCCGACTTAGTGCAGTTACTTAATGTTTCAGAAGACACAATCAGACGAGATTTACAAGAGCTTGTTGATGAAAACTTGCTTTATAAGGTTCATGGAGGCGCTTTATCGAAATCTTATCACAGTTCTTTTGACGATAGTACGGTTTATGCCAGAGATAGTAAGATTGCGATTGGCAAAAAAGCCGTTCAGTTGATAAAAGATGGCATGGTAGTTTTAACCGGAGGAGGAACAACGATTTTAGAATTTGTTAAACGACTTCCGCAGGGCCTATCTGCTACATTTTTCACCATTAGTCCGCTGGTAGCAGTAGAGCTCGCTAAATACAATAATATCGAAGTGATTTTAATTGGAGGCTTATTTTCGAAAAATTCGCAAGTTACTTACGGCGGACAAGTAATTACACAGTTATCTGAAATCAAAGCCGATTTATGCCTGATGGGAACCAGCGCCATCCATCCCGATGAAGGCCTAACGGATACCTACTGGGAAATTAACCAGCTTAAAAAAGCCATGTTAGCCTGTGCAAAAAAAACCGCTGTACTTTGTATTTCCGAAAAGCTGGATATTGCTTTAAGATTAAGGGTTTGCCCGATAGAAAGCATTAGTTATCTGATAACAGAATTAGATTTAGACCATGAATCTCTTTCGCGCTACCGTGAAAAGGAATTGAATATTTTATAAAAAGAGGTTGTATCATACAGATTTGTCACCCTGAGCCTGTCGAAGGGCCTGTTTAAATACTGTTTAAGGTGTTTCGACAGGCTCAACATGACAGCATCTGAGCTGAAATTGTGTTTATGATACAACCTCTTTCATTTTGCTAGAAAGTTGGATCCGCAGGGGTATTGGTATTATTATCTCTTTCTGCGAAAGGATAAGGGAAAAAATTACGCTTGCGATCAGCTAAAGGTTGATTGAACCTTCTCATATCCTCAAGTTTTAGCCCAGACATAAAGAGTTCAATACAACGGTGTTTGTAAATCAGATCTAAAAGCTGTTGTTGTGTATAAGGACCAGTTAGTGCCGGCAGTGCCGCCCCAACTCCAAAAGGATCAGTTGCTGCAGTTTTGGTTACGATCTTATTTAGCTCAGTAAGCGACGAAGCCAGGTCAGGAGTAGCTTGACGGGCATAAGCCTCTGCTTTAATTAAGGTCATTTCGCCAGGCAGATAAATGGGAAACTGGGTAAAAGTGCCTGCACCGAAACCATTAATACGTACTGTTGTATTAACTACAGTATAAAATGGAATCCTGGCATCGCCTGCATCCGGGATATTAGCGCCAGTCTGTCCTAAATTTATATTCTTAGGTTGAATTACATTATTGGTAGAGGTAGCAATCTCAAAAATGGGGTTCAAATTTATTGCATCATATGTAAATGTCGATTTTTTAGTTAAATCAACTGCATTTGCAGCAGTTAATGCTAACACATAGTTTCCGGCAAATAAAGCATAGCGGGCTTTGAGTGCATTTAAAGTATTGGGAATATCTACTCCTGATGGAATGTTCCCCAAAAAAGATGTGCTTATCGAGTTTGCTGCAACTACGGCCAATGCCTTGTCGATGGTCGCAATTGCTTTATTATAACCATCAACACGACTAATAAAGGTAACATTTTGACCAGTCCCAGCCGGAACCTTTTCCCAATACTCTGATAAATTACCCACAGCCAAGGCTTTAAAAATACTTGCGTAAGCAATTAAACCCGCTGCATAGTTTTTATCCGGAAGATTAGCGGCATTATTAATCACGTTATCTGCATCATAAATAATTTTATTTGCACCAGCCCAAACATTTAGTACTACTGAATTTGTACCATCTACCTGTACACCTCCAGCTACTAATCTTTCTTCATTGGTATTACCGGTATTAATGGATATTAACTCATTTGTGGTTAAGCCATTTAAAGTAATAGTCGCATACAGAATTCCAGCCCGAGTTGTCGAATAGTTTTTCTGTAAACCTACCGTAACGCCTGTTAAGCCTTTTGCCGAGGTTAATACATCATCGGCCGTAGCCGCGTTAGGATTTAAGTACTCCTTTTTACAAGCGCTTGAAAAAGCCACTATAGTAAGCAAAAATGCATAACCTATATATCTTGATTTTAAATTTTTCATAACAACAGTTTTAAATTAGAATCTTGCTTGTAAACCCAATGAGAAAGTACGTGGAATTGGTACTGAACCGAAATCGATATTCCTCAAGATTGTAGATTGACCACCAGAGTTTAATTCAGGATCATAGCCTTTGTAATTATCCCACGAAATGAGGTTCCTTCCACTAAGGTTAACGGTTAAGCTTTTAATAAACTTAACCTGGCCAATATTATAGCTCAATGAAATCTCTCTCAATTTCACAAAAGACCCATCATCAATGCGCCATTCTTCTACAGTGTACGCACCAGCCACATAGCCTCTGGGCAATTGGCCCATCTGCTCTGCTTCGGCAACTTTTCCATTACCTACACCTTGACGTGTTCTCCAATCTGCATTCCAAACGTCCCCCCCTTGAACAGCGTCCAATTGAATGTGTAAGCTTAATTTTTTGTAAGTAAAATCATTAACGAAAGACCCTGTATAATCGGGGTTTGGATCGCCGATTACTTTACGCAAAACATTACCTGCGGCTTGACCAGCAGTTAAAGGAATACCAGCAGCGTTTGTTACAATATCTCCATCTTTTGTCCGCTCAAAATATGTTCCATAAAAAACACCTACTGGATAACCGTCAGTAATAGAAACAGGCGCGCCGGCATTGGTTGCAATTAATCTCTGTGCACCCGAACCCACTATTTTATTTCTATTTCTGTTGTAGATTAGCGTCGATGTCCACGTAAAGTCATCGGTTTTAACTGGAATCCCTGTAAGCATTAATTCGATACCTTTATTTTTTAAAGTACCGCTAATATTGTCTAACAAGCTAGAAAACCCAGTTGTCGGTGCAATCACAACAGGCAATAATAAATCAGTTACATTTTTATTATAATAACTAAAAGTTAAACCTAAACGATTATTAAAAAAGGACATATCTGTACCG
>NZ_JBFTRT010000463.1:0-4179 GCF_056399685.1 Pedobacter sp. 01N416 | reverse complement strand
GCGGATAACCGATTGACCTAATGTATTGGTTAAAAGCGTGTGGTTATATTGAATCAAAGTTTGTAAGATCAACATAAAGATCATCAACATGGTCATATTCACCAGACCAGAATAATTTCCGGTTAAAATATAATGATCGAGTGTATACTTAATTAAAAACGGACGGACCGGAGAAATGGCCGCAAGCAGAATGGTTAAAATAACCGACCACACAAAAACGGCACGGTAAGGCTTTACATATTGAAAAATACGTTTCAGTAATCCGGTGTTGTATACGTCGCCTGTAACTGCCATTTTTTTTTAGTTTTGAATGAAAGAATTTCGAATTATTGAATGTTATAGATACTTTTTCATTCCCTCATTCAATCCCTCTCTCATTCAATCATTTTATATAATCGTATTCTATCTTCACTAAATACAAACCGCAGGCAGGCACCGATTGCCCGGCCTTACTGCGGTTTTTACTTTCTATTATTGCTTTAAAATCTGTTAAATTTATTTCTTTTTTACCGATCTGTACCAAAGTACCCATAATGGCTCTTACCATGTTGCGTAGAAAACGGTCGGCCTGAATGGTAAAAACCAATCCATCTTCCTGTCGCTCGAAAACGGCTTTGCTTATTTTACAGTTATTGGTAAAAGTTTGCGTGTTTGATTTACTAAAACACGAAAAATCGGTATAGTTTAATAACAGTGCCGCTGCCTCGTTCATTGCTTCCACATCCAGTTTATCTTTAACCAACCACGATCGGTTAAGTTTAAAAGGATTCTTTTCGAAGTGAAGGTAATATTTATAAGCACGGGCAGTGGCATCGAAGCGGGCATGGGCATCATCATGTACCGGTATAATCCGTTTTGCTGCAATTTGATAAGGCAGCATGGCATTAATACCGGTTACCCCACTTAAAACCTTTGCCTCTTCTACACTTTCAACATCAAAATGCGCATAAAAATCAGTAGCATGCACGCCTGCATCCGTTCTTCCACAGCCCAACGTTTCGATGGGCTGTCTAAAAAAAACAGACATAGCCTTATCTAACAATTCCTGAACGGTAATTGCATTAGGTTGTGTTTGCCAGCCATGGTATAAGCTGCCATCATAAGCCAATTGGATGAAGTACCTTTTTTTACTCAAAGCGATGCAAAAATACTTTTTTCCTTTTATTTAGAAGGAAAGCGTTCTACATTTATTATAAGTAGCCATAACTAAGGCTTAGCGGTATTTTTCTCGTCAAACTGCCACTTATTATCGTAAAAACCGGCCAGCTTAATGCCTTTGCTTCCTTCTTTTGGTAACTCAGATGAAAAAATCATAAAATCAGGGAAACCACTACCTCCAGCAAAATACTGGTTGGCATAAGCCGCTTTCATCCCTTTTACTCCAGTACTGGCCACTACGCCTATCAATAGTTTATTGTCGTGCTGAGGCCAAATGTAATATGCGGCTAAATCATCGCCTTTCAACACATGTTGTTTCGTGGTTATTTGCGAATTGCTTACTTGTATAGGACAATCTTTAAGTAATTTATTCCAGGCTGTATTATTTTCGGAGTTTCCATATAAAATAATATTACGCCCCTGGTATTTTGATGCTGAAAATTCTTTATCCATAATGATATCAATAGCTCCATTGCCCCGGTAATACCAGCTTTCAGCATCGTATTTGGCTTTATTTAAATTAGCCAGATTGACTTCGGCAGAACCGTTTGTTCCTACCACAAAAACCATTTTATGATTAAAAGCTTCTTTAAATGTGCCATATCGTAACGGATTTTTATCTCTTTTGTCAATTTTGGTGATGATTTGCCACGCATCGTTATTTTTCTCTAAAAACAGGGTATCGTTAACGCTTTGTGTGGTATAATTAATAACTGTTAAACTATCTAAAGTAATTTTTATGGGTGTTTTTGCAACATAATCTGTTAAAGCCAATTTTAAAAGCGCAACGTTCTCGGTTTTACCAACAATGGTTGATAGCTTCCTGTCTCTTGTTAAAATGATGCGACTATATTGTAAAGGCTGCGTTTGCTGATAAATAGTAGCCCAGCGATAAGTAGACGAAATTCCGGGACTGGATGTGGTAAAATCGATGCGGTTTACAGCAGAATCGGCAGCAATAGTATGCCACTTAAAAAAACTAAAAATAGGTGGCCAATCTACACTTTGATCACCGAACCAGTGCTCGCCACCTGGATATTCATAATAACTAAAATCGGCATGAAAACCAGCAAGCAATTTCTTCATTTGCCTTGCATAACTAACAGGCACTACCCTATCCGCATCGCCATGCAAAACATAAACGCCCAATGGTGTATAATTAGTCACTAATTTCGGAACATCGCTCTGGTTGCCAGCTCTTAACAACATCCTTTCGACCATATTTTTACTACTATCAGGGATTTTCCCATCGGCAGAACCGTAATCTTTAAGCGAAGCATAACCTGCGGCAGGCGCAATAGCAGCCCATTTATCGGGATAAGTGGCGCCTAAAAACCAGGTACCATGTCCACCCATAGAATGGCCGGTGAGGTAAATCTGTTTATCGTTCGGTTTAAACTGATCCTTTGCCAACGCCAGCACTTCTAAAGCATCCTGTCTACCCCAATCTTCCCAATTAAAACCACGTGGCCTGCGGTTAGTGGCAGCAACTACCGTTCCCCAATCTTTAGATTTATAGGCTTTAGCCTGACCAATGGCTTCAACACCTGCACCGTGGACCGACAGAAATAATGCTGAATTTGGTTTCCAGCCGTTAAGTTGCGGGGTAACTGCGAAATACTGCAAGCTGCCATCAATTTTACTGATAAAAGTCTGTTTATAGCTTGATGAATTTGCTAAAGCTTCAATTACAATCGTTTTCTGATCTACATTTGTTTTGTTCTGTAAGAGTTGTATTTCGAGATTATAATTACCTGGTGTGGTTATGGTACTTGCATCTAACTCAAAAATCACCTTCCTCATGCTCAGTTTGGCGATACGCGAAATGGCCACTTCCTGCTGTTTACCATTTAAAACAGTTTTGATTTGCAAATCATTAACATCTTTCAAAGAAGAATTACTTACCGTTAATGCCCCTTTTAGTACACCATTTGCCTGATTGAGCACAATACTCGGTAAAGTAACGTCGTCTGTATGGATGATTAACTTTTTAGCATTAATAATGATCATTGGCAATATGCTGGCACCTCTTACAAAAAGCTCGTTTACACCTTTTTTTAATTGAACCGGAATATTCATATAAGCCGATGCATAGGGATCGCCCATATGTGGGGTACCATTGAAAAACAAACTATTGCCTCCAACTACATTTAAAATTGCGGTTTGTTCTTTTGGGGAAGTATAAGTAATGTAGATATAATCAGAACCTCTATCTATGCTACCTGGATTCAGGAAAGGATTATTTGTAGCCTGAAAAGATCTTCTGGAGAATGCACTAAAACGGCCATTAGCATCTGCTTTAATTGCTTTCCACAATATTTTTTGGCCATCTTTTCCTTCAGAAAATGCCCCATTTTCGGTGGGACTCTGTAATTTTCCATTCGCCATTTGCCAGGCCAGTAAATCGGTATAAACGGCTTCGCGGCCATAGCGGCTACCACTGGCTACCGTTAATGCCTGCTCAAATTTAAGGGTATCTTGCGCAAAGGTGTTTGTTGCAGCAAGTAGGAGAATTAGAAAAAGTAAGTTTTTCAGCATAAACGTTTTATTAACAAACTGTTTAATTTCGTTTTTATATTTTACTTGTCATCCTGAGCTTGTCGAAGGATAAGCTTTAAAGGCATTTCGACAGGCTCAACGTGACAACCTGTATAAATTTTTCATCATTTTTTAACCAGTCGCTAAGTATTCCAGTTAAAAATGTATTTCTTTAAAGCAGTAATACCGTGGGTAACTGCTTAACTGAGAAAAGCATTAAATCTGTTATGGTTTGGATGGAAAATCAAATGTATTAAAACTTAGTGTTTTTAACAAAATCTCCGATTAGCAGGAAGAATGTTTTTTCAAGGTTGAAATAGAATCCCTATAATTGTTTATTATTTTAAATTGACATGATACAAAGAATACAATCGATCTGGCTTTTTTTAGCAGCATTAACCTTAGTTTTAATGTTGTTTTTACCTATCGCCACAAAAGATGTTGCAGGAACAGAATCAGCGGTATATACCACCGGGCTATACC
>NZ_JBFTRT010000462.1:0-7460 GCF_056399685.1 Pedobacter sp. 01N416 | reverse complement strand
AGCTAGGTATTTCTAACCGTAAAGTGGCGCTTTTAGATAAATGTGTAACTTTATTGGAGGCCAACAAAGAGGTAGCGATGGCGCAACGTTTGCTCGAACGTTACACTACTCAAAAATTCAACAAAGCAGCTGAATGGAGAAATTGGCTCAATCTAAACCTTAATAATCTATTTTATACCGAATCTGGTGGCTTTAAATTCATGGTCAATACCTATGGAAAAAGCTTTCCTACTGGTCAACAGCAAAGTTACCAGTTGCCAAAAGCGATTGTTAATGATGAGCCTACCACGGCCGATCCGGTTGCGGTTTCTGCAAGGTTTATTCCTGGTAATGGCAATAAAAAAGACAGTTTGCTTATCGAAGCCAAAATTTTAAAAGGCTGGCATATTTATGCCTATGTATCTAAAGATAATCCATTTGTGGTTACCGAAACCAGATTGGAACTTCCTGAAGGTGCAGTGGCCGATAAAGAATGGAAAACAACAGCAGCTATTCCTTATCCGGGCAACGAGGGCATGTTTATTTTTGAAGGAAAGGCAAACTTTAGGATAATGGTCGATTACAGCAAGGCAAAAGCAGGCACTAAAATTAAATGTGGTCTGTACTATCAGGTGTGTGATGAAACCAAGTGTTACCCACCGAAAGAAAAAATATTGGAGATCCTTATTTAAGCTATCTATGCGATCGGCATGGCCGGTAAAATGGCCTTGCCGGTTTTTTAACCCTTTAACTTAAAATATGAAACTTTTTTTAAGGCTTTGCCTTTTGGCTTCTTTGTGCCTGTTTACATGTATTTCTGTATCGGCACAAACTGCTGTAAACAAAGCTGATTCCTTGCACAATAAGCTTTTATCAGAAATGATCGGTTTACCTGCAGCCAATTTTACTTTAAAAGATCTCGATGGAAATGCAGTATCGCTAAAGGATCTAAAAGGGAAAGTAGTTGTGCTCGATTTTTGGTCGACATGGTGTGTGCCCTGCAAAAAATCTTTTCCTGCGATGCAGCTTGCCGTTAATACCTATAAAAATGATCCTTCTGTAAAGTTCTTATTTATCCATACCTGGGAAACCACCAAAACACCAGTTGAAGATGTAAAAAAATACATCGCACAATCGGGTTTTAATTTTCAGGTGCTAATGGACCTGAAAGATGGGACTGGACGTAATGCTGCGGTTGAAGCTTACGGCGTAAGTGCCATCCCTGCAAAATTTATTATCGATAAAGCAGGCAACATTGTATTTAAACTAACCGGCTTCACCGGAACCGATGCCGCTGCGCTCCAGGAAATTTCTGAGCGGATTACATTGGCAAAAAATCATAAATAACAAATGAATAACGCTATAAAGGGAATAGTAGTAACGATAGTTATGCTTCTCGGCTTAAATGCTGTGGCCCAGAAAAAACAGGTTGCCAAATTTCAGAAAACCATTGCCGAAGCAGTTAAAAAGGCGTACCCTGCAAGTGTACGGATGTGGGGTTTCGATGTACAGCAAAACCAAAGAACCAGTGCTCAGTTTAGTGGGGTGGTGGTTAGTGCCGATGGTTATATCCTAACCGCTGCACACACCATTTTGCCCGGTAAAAATTATAAGGTTTTTTTTCCTGATGGCCGCGAATGCATCGCGCTGGCACTTGGTAAAATAGAAAATAAAGAGACGCCAGGCATTCCAGATGTGGGCATGATGAAAATTACCGATAAAGGCACCTATCCATTTGCTGAGATGGGTTATTCGGCAAGTTTGCTTAAAAACGAACCTTGTATCAGCATTTCTTATCCCGAAACCTTAAATCAAACGATGCCAACCTTAAGGTTAGGGAATATTGCAGAAGTGAAAAATGAATATGGTTTTATCCGCTCCACCTGCAAAATGGAACCAGGTGATTCTGGCGGCCCTTTATTTGATTATTATGGCCGCGTAATCGGATTGCACAGTGCCATTGATGTTTCGGAAGAAATGAATTTCGAAATTCCTGTTGACCTTTACCGCCGTTATTGGACGGCTTTAAACAGCGAAAAACTTTATACCGTTTTCCCTGAAAAGAGGGATAGTGTGAAAACAGATCCCTTGTCTTTGCTATTACAGAAAGAAAGCAAACAGAAGGCTTTACACCCTGATTTTAATATGCCAACGCTTAAAAACAGCTGCTTTTCCATCAAAAGTATGATAAAAGGAAAAAACCAGGATATTTACGCCGCTTTATTGAATGTTAACACAGCAAATGGAGCTAAAAAACAACTTCTACTCAGTAAAAACACGATGGTTGGCGAACAAGCAAAAGGTGATATTAATGGAGTTGCGGTGCCAATTAAGTTAATAGGAAAAGATCAGGAGAATGACCTGGTTTTATTTGAACTTGACCAACGGATAACCGGTGGGATTGATTTAAATATTTCTGATAGCGACAGCGTTAGAATAGAGATGGGTAAACTTCTTTATAGCATTGATCCTGCTGGCAAGGTGATGCGCAGTGTTTTGGGCAGTAAGCTATTTAATTTGCCGAAAATTAATAGTCAGCCTTATTTAGGCGCAATGGTGGTTTATAATTCCAGTCCCGTTCAGTTTTCGTTAATCAAAGAAGGCAGTCCGGCAGAAAAAGCAGGCATAAAAGTTGGCGATGAACTGATCAGCATGAATGGTAAACTGATAAAAAAAGCGAGTGAATTTGCCCCAGAAATAATGAAATATTGGGCAGATGATGAGGTTTCTTTTGAATGGGAAAATGCTTCAGGTAAGATGAGTAAAACATTAAAACTAGAGGGGCGGGGTCACTCGGTATTTAATCACCCGGCAGAGAAATTTGAAGGTGGAAAGTCGGAGCGAAGAGATGGCTTTAATGCCATTTTTACTCACGATTCAGCCGTTAAGATCAATGCATGCGGTTCTCCTGTTTTCGATTGGAAGGGTAATTTTTATGGGATTAACATCGCCAGGTTTAGCCGAACAACCACTGTAGTGGTTCCAAAGAAAACGATAATAGATTTTGTTTTGAAGACTATTCAGTAAAGTATCTTCCTAATCTTGTCTAAAAATAAATGTCATTCTGAACGCAGTGAAGAATCTCAGGCTAAAGAGAGTCGGACCAAAATTTCTCTATTGGAATAAATCTATCTTAAAAAGATTCTTCACTGCGTTCAGAATGACAACTATGGGATGTCACCCTGAGCGTAGTCGAAGGGCTTTTATTTGCGATTTATTAATCTCAACAAGTCTTCGACTACGCTCAGACTGACAACCACGGCGTTTAACTTAATGACATTAATGATGCCGCTACGCCCGGGGCTAAGCACTTTTTTTCTGCAAGGAAGCTGATGCATACGTAATTACCTGAATTTATCTAAACACCCCGGCCCTGTGATGAATTAACTTTGGTAAGCTCGCTTTCGGCTTTGTTTACTACACAGCCCCCGGTAAAATAAACCTTATTGTAGCGGCTATCCTTTTTGTTGCAAGACTATAATCGTTTATGCAATTAATTCACAAAAAGATAGAAGCGGAAAGAAGGACTGCTTAAACCGAAGAGCGCTGCACCTGCTTTCCAAAAAACAATACGTTATGCATAATTATTCTTTCAAGTAGGTGGTGTCTCACCGACCACTGAGGAAGATTCTTCACTGCGTTCAGAATGACAACTAAGGAATGAAACGATGAGTCTATTTCTTCAGCAAGGTATCAATCTCTGTATTAAATTCTTTCACAAATTCATCATAAAATTTACCGGTTGCGGGGCCATTAAAACCCGTATGGATCTGCGCTACATTGCCCTGTTTATCGATGATTATTGTGGTTGGAAACGATAAAAAAGAATCGAGTGCAGGCAACGATTCTGATACGACCTGCTTATCGGCAGTACCTGCAATAACCTGGTCGTAATCTATTCCAAAACGTTCGCGGAAACGCGTCATCACCTTTTTTGCATATTCAGGTTCGGTTGAGCGTTCATAATGCAAAGCAATAATTTCTACACCACGTTTCTTGTTTTCTTTATACCAGGGCGCAATAAAAGTAGCTTCATCAACACAATTTGGGCACCAGCTTCCGGTCCTTTGTAATAGGAAGGAGAGGAGCCAATAAAGCTCGAAAGTTGAAATTCATTTCCTTCTACTACACCTTCCAGATAACGTGAATCGCCTGTTACACGGAGAAAAGTGCCGGTAAGTTTGTTACCAGTTTGCTTAAATAAACCTACTGTTTTCTCTTCCTTACCATTTGGCGATTTAAAAACTACATCATAACTGCCAGAATAGTCTGCCTTTGCAGGTTTATCTGTTGTTTTAAAACGGTAATTTTTTCGTTCAGCAACAATGGTTAAAGGTTTGCCGGCTTTATCCTGTTTCCTTAATGTGCCTGTTAATTGATCACCATCTATTGCAAATGCGAGTTCGTTATCAAATTGATCCAGTTTTACGAAAAGCGAATCAGCTGTTTGTTTTACAAGGCCACCTTCGAAACTTTCTTCAGCATTGCGGAAGTATAATTTCTGCTGACCGCTTTTTTCGCTGATTTCGAAGTTAAAGGGGATTTCTAATCCTTCCTTAACCTTAGCTATTCCACGCCAGATGCCGAGGGCAACAAAAACATTTTGTTTTTTCTCTTTAAGCTTTGCTGCTTGATTATTTGCTAATGCAATATGGTTCTGAGCATAGGTGAAAGTTATTGATATAGCCAATACGGCTGTTAAAATGGATTTTAGTTTCATTGGGATGTGTATTTGTCGACTAAACTAGTAGACAAATATATGGATGTAATTGGCAAAGAAAAAATTTTTCAACAAAAATCTATAAAAACTATAGGATAAATGGAATTAATTATACCTTTGCCCCAGTTATTTTAAAATACTTATCAAGAAAGGCGGAGGGAATGGCCCTGTGAAGCCTTAGCAACCATCTAAATTTTTAGAAACTGTTAAAATTGCTCCATTTTAACAGGCTTTTTTAGGCTAACCATTCCTTTTTCTCTTTAAAAACAAATACACTTTTAGCCGTGGTAAAATTGTTTTACCCAAAATTATTATCCCTTTTAATTGATTATTAACTACACACTTATGTTTAAAATTTTAAAGTCAATAGCGTTTATCTTTCTGCTCTTTATTGTGCAAAAGCTTTCCGCTCAAAATGCCGCGGTTACCGGAACGGTAAAGTCGGCAGATGGTGAAACACTCCCTGGTGTTTCCATTTTAATAAAAGAAACCAAACAAGCCACCATTTCTGATGCAAAAGGAGCTTTTTCTATTCATGCACCAGATAAGGGTACATTGGTATTTTCTTATATCGGTTTTAAGAGCCAGGAAATACAGATCAATAAAAACGCCGGCCCCATTTCGATCATTCTTCAGTCAAGCGATAATGCGCTTGATGAGGTAGTGGTTACTGCATTGGGTATTTCGAGGCAGAAGAAATCGCTTGGTTATGCTGTTCAGGAATTAAAAGGACAGGATTTGGCCGAAGCTAAAGAGTCTAACCTGGTAAATGCACTGGCCGGAAAAATAGCAGGTGTAAGGGTAACCAATAGTCAGGGGAGCATGGGTTCCTCGCGTGTGGTCATCAGGGGGGAAACATCTATTGCCGGAAATAACCAGCCATTATTTGTGGTTGATGGGATTCCGGTAGATAATTCTCAGTTAAATTCGGCTGGGGCCAGAGATTATGCCAATACCATTTCAGACATTAATCCAGAAGATATAGAATCGATGAGTGTATTAAAAGGACCAAATGCCGCTGCATTATACGGTTCGAGGGCTGCGGCAGGTGTCATCCTCATTAAAACCAAAACAGGTAAATCGAAAAAAGGATTAGGCATTGCCATCAATTCAAACGCGGTTTTAGAAACCTTGCTTACGCTACCCGTGTATCAAAATGCTTTCGGTCAGGGATCGGAGGGCAAATTTAGTTATGTAGATGGTGCAGGTAAAGGCATTAACGATGGAGTAGATGAAAGCTGGGGTCCTAAATTGGATGGTAGGCTAATCCCACAATTTTATTCGAAAGGAGTAGCCGTTCCATTTGTGGCGCATCCTGATAATGTACGTGATTTCTTCCAAACCGGATATTCATTAAACAATGGGGTATCTATTGCAGATGCAGGCGAAAAGTACGACTTCCGATTATCGTACAATAACCTGAAACAGGTAGGTATAGTACCAAACTCCGGACAGGGCAAAAATTCATTTGTATTGAATACTACAATAAAAGTAACACCCAAATTAAGTTTAACCGCAAATGCAAACTACAGCAAACTTAATTCTGATAATTTACCGGGAACGGGTGGTTCGAGATCTACCAGTACCATGTTGCAGTTTACCTGGTTCGGCCGTCAGGTTGATATCAACCAATTGAAAGATTATTTGGATGAAAATGGAAAAACGTTTAACTGGAACAATAGCTATTACAGCAATCCTTATTGGGTAGCTTACGAAAATACCGTATCACAAAACCGTAGCCGGATTATTGGAAGTTTAGCGCTGAATTATAAGATTATTGATGGACTTGATTTCAATTTCAGATCAGGAACGGATTATTATAATGATAGGCGCAAAGTTAGGATTGCATATGGTACCAATGGAACGCCTTTTGGCTCTTATACTGAGAGTGCCTTTACAGTAAGTGAAAATAATACAGATGCGACATTAAACTTTAACAAACAGTTGAATGACGATTTTAGTCTTGAATTGTTAGGTGGTGGGAACATCCGCAGGCAATATATCGAGCAGAACGATCAAAGTGCGCCTAAATTGGCCATTGCAGGACTGTATACCCTTAAGAATTCACGCGATCCTTTAATTTCATCAAATAATTTATCGCGGTTAAAATCTTACAGTGTTTATGCCTCTGGACAGATTGGTTTCAGGAATTACCTTTTTGCCAACATCACGGCCCGTAACGATTGGTCATCTACCTTACCAGCGCAAAACAGATCGTATTTTTACCCATCATTTAACGGAAGTTTTGTAGCAACAGAAGCATTTGACATTAAAAGTGAAGCGCTTAACTACTTAAAAATACGTGGAGGCTGGTCTAAAGTAGGTAAAGATGCAGATCCTTATCGCTTGATCAATACTTATGCATTTAGTGCGCCATTTAACGCAAACCCTCAACTTACCACAAGTAATATCGACCTTAATCCTAACCTTAAACCAGAAACTACCACCTCAACAGAACTGGGCGTTGAGGCTGTTTTCTTTAACAAAAGGTTACGTTTCGATTTAAGTGCATATAACACCAATAGTTACAATCAGATTTTGGCTGCCGATGTAAGTCAAAGTACCGGGTTTAGTTCAAAACTGCTTAATGCCGGAAAAATAAACAACAAAGGTATAGAAGCACAGTTGGGGATTACACCAATTAAAAAACAGTTTACCTGGGATATTGATTTCAATTTTGCTGCGAATAGAAGTAGGGTAATTGAACTTGATGCTGAAAAATTATTGACGAATTATATTGTGGCTACCAACTCAGCACAGG
>NZ_JBFTRT010000461.1:0-5641 GCF_056399685.1 Pedobacter sp. 01N416 | reverse complement strand
GGGCTGATGTTTGTAAATATTTAATTTATATAAAATTATTTAAGTTATTGATTTTTAAATATAAATGAATTTTATGTAAATCCTTAATTTGTCGATTTTAGCTTTGTTTTTTATTGAATTTTATAGCTGATTTAAGCTTCGTTCAACATTTTTAATTGCATTAACATTATTGACTTAATTTACACTTATTAATCGATTTTCTTCGAAAATTTTATTGCCTTTTTAAATTTTTGTATAGTTTTTCAGAATTCGGCCAGGCTCCGGTAATGACTTAAAATGCAACTGGATTTTGTAATGCTCGCCGATACTTTTTGACTTTAAATGCTGGAATAACGGCTAATGTTTTAGTCTGGATTACCTGCTTTAAAATTGACTTTCAGTATGCGAAAATCTGCTTGTAAATCGCGTTCTGTTTGTAATACTTTGAAGCAAAATGTATGATGTAAATTGCTTACTCAAAATCGCTATTAATATTTGAGATTAGATTGTTGTGACAAAATGTCTTTGTTTTTTAGCGATTGCTTGAGGAGTATTTTGTAGATGTTTCTTCTTACTCTTATCTTTTGTTAATCAGTTTTTGATAAATATGATGAGTTGAAATACCAGTAATGTTGCCATAAATTGTGGGTTTAATCTAGCTTTAAGTCTGGTTTTTAACCTTGATTTCTTGCCTTAAATTTGATCTCGTAGATTAAAAATGTATGTTTTTTTGTCGTTTTAAACCCCGAAATCTGTAATAATTTGAGCTTATAATGCAATTTCCTGACGATATTCGTGAATAATGGTGTTTTCGGTACACTTTATGGTAATTTTTGTTTTTGCGCTAAAAAGCGTGTCTAATGGCATTTAAATAAGGTTTTTTATGCTTTTAAGCTTTATCCTCTGGAAACTCGAAATTGATCACTTTTCCTCAGTTGCATAGGGAAAAGCAGGTTGAAAATTAGGTTTTTGATTTTAATTTTTACCGATATTTTTATGCTGATTAACCCTAAAATGCTTTATCTTTTTGTGCTACCTTGCCAGATTTTTATTGTGGTTAAAAACTATCCTGAACTGAATGTTGATGGATTTTAGACAAGCCATTTTGCTTCTATGTGATTTGACAACTCAGATTGTATAGAATTTATATAGAAAATACCTCATGTTTGGTGCGGGTTTAAAACGAGAATTTTGGTATTTTTATTTGTTTTTTATCGCTGTTTTCTGCCGCTTTAGATCGGCTTTTTTCGGTTGGGATTTTAGCCGCTTTAACTATCCGGTTTTGTGGGGTTTTAATTGTGAATTTTTGCTAATTGATGTCTTCGGTTTCTGCACTTTTTATTGACATATTTTTTGCCAAAATAAATTAATAATAAGCCTAGATGATGTTTGCAGTTTGGCTGCCATTTCTGATTTAAAATAAAGAATATTTTGACCAATTTTATATTCAGAATTTTTGTTTTACTAGCTCCAAACTTTTAGTATACTATTGTTGGAGCACTTTCTTCCTTCATGGAGATGTTCATGCTTGTGACCGATGCTTATTTTGATCTTTCACTTTCCGACAGATTGCATTCTTTAACCTGATTTTCCTCATTTGAAGCTACCGTTTTTGTTCCGATGGTTTGATTGAACTTGGCTACTTAGCTTGTCTCTGAAGCATTAGATTCCTAATGTTTTTGGATGGTTGTTCGCTGCTTTTAATTATAAGATTTTGAATCTCTATATAAAGCGAGCTGGAGGCTTTATGGTACTAAGTAAGCGTAGTGTTGACTAGTTTTGATAAGCTTCTTCATGGCGCTTTTAACTATTCTTTGTCAGGAAATTTAATGGAGAGAATTTTAGGCATTGCGCTGTTTAGAAAGGATTAGCCACCAGCAATAGGTACAACTAAAGCCGTTCATTCAGTTGGTATCATTTCTAAAGAAAATTAAATTTATATCGTTTGTGTTTACAGTTGATTCTTTCTCTTTTTATAGATCGGATAGAGAAAAATAGAGGCCAGGATAATGGTTGCACCAATATAAAATCCACCTGTCATTTGCTCTTTGTTTTGAAAGAAAACGAAGGCTAATACTATTCCGTATACAGGTTCCAAATTGGTGATTAATGCAACTCTAAAAGCCGATAAAGTTCTCATTACCGCAACACCTGCAACGTAAGCAACGGATGTACAAAGTGTGCCGAGAAGWATAAGATAGAACCAGTTTTTGGCACTTAAGTTGAATGCTGAGTGTAACAGTGTTCCATCATATAAACGGTACAACGTGATCCAGAAAAGTGCACCAACAAGCTCATAAAAACTGATAATGGAAGGTTCACTTTTTTGTACCAATGTAGAATTTATAGTTGAAAAAAGACTGGATGCGACTGCTGCTAGCAAACCAAAAATAATTCCTAAAGTATACTGGCCTTCAAATTTAAAGATCATATATATTCCTAGTATAATCAGTAAACCGATCAGAATATCGCCCATTTGTATCGGCTGTTTTTTAATCAGCGGTTCTAAAATTGCGGTAAATAAAGTAAAGGAAGAGAGGCAAACCAAGGTTACCGAAACAGTAGAAACCTTAATGGCATGAAAGAAAAATATCCAGTGAATGGCTACAATTCCTCCCGTTAAAAAGAATTGGATGAACTGTTTTTTAGTAATCTTAATGTTCTTTTTGGTGATTAAAAACCACGCAAAAAGTGTAGCTGCGGCAATCAATACCCGGTACCAGACCATGGGCACTGCATCGATAGAAATCAATTTACCGAGCACACCCGTAAAGCCCCAAACAAATACAGTAAGATGAAGGATGAGTAAATTCTTTTTGGTAACGTCCATCGCTATTTTGGTGCTTTTCTTAATAGGTAAAAACCTAATAAGCCAAAGAATAATGTAGGCATAATAACAGCCGCAAAAGGAGGTAATCCACCTTTGGTAGAAAACATCTGTGTGAACTGATTAAATACGATATAAGCGAAGCTAATGAAGATTCCGATACCTAACGATACACCGACACCTCCTCGTACTTTACGTGATGAGAGCGCTACACCGATCAGCGTTAATACGAATGCAGAAAGCGGGTGGAGGTAACGTTTGTATTTTTCAAACTGAAGATCGTTCATTACGCCCGTTCCGCGGATTTTTTCTTTCCTAATCTTATCGGAAAGTTCCTTCGTAGTTAAATTTTGCACCACATTGTCATATGCCGAAAAATCATCCGGACGCATATCCAAAATGGTATCTTTTAACTTCCCATTACCATAAATCATGGTTTCTTTCAATCCATCGATCTTACGGATAGAGTAGTTGTTTAACTGCCATTTGCGTTTAAGCGAATCCCATTTTATATTTTCGGCAACGATCTTTTTGGTGAGTACATCTCCACTAAAATTATCCAAAGAAAACCGGTATCCTGAATTCGTTTTGTTGTCGAAATTATCAATGTAGATATAGGTTTTGTCATCCAGTTTCATATGGATGTTTGATTTTGTGGAAGGATCATTACGTTTTACATACGTATTCTCGAAGCTATTTTTTAAGGTATTGGTATAAGGAAGGATGTATAGATTTGAAAGTAAGTTGGCTGAGAAAATAATCGTAGCCGACACCAGGTAAGGAAATAAAAAACGGTTAAAACTCACCCCACCGCTTAAAATTGGTACAATTTCAGTCTGATCGGCCATTTTTGCGGTAAAGAAAATTACCGCAATAAAATTGATCAGCGGTGAAAGCATATTCACATAAAAAGGAATAGAGCCTGCGTAATATTTAGAGAGGATTCCCCAAAAACTCAGGCCACTTTTCATAAAATCATCCATCTTTTCCGACAGGTCGAACACTACAATAATGATCACAAAAATGGCCAGCGTATAAATAAATGTACCCAGGTATTTCCCGATAATATACTGATCGATGATTTTTATCCTTCCTTTTAACAGATTCATTTTATAGCTTATTGCCTAATATTTTAACCATTTTGTTTTTCCACTCGTAAAATTCACCAGCAATTATCTTTTCTCTGGCCTGTTTTACCAGCCAAAGATAAAAATGCAGATTATGCAAGGTAGCAATTTGAGCGCCAAGCATCTCCTTACTATGTACCAAATGTCTTAAATATGCTTTACTGGTTACTAAATCAGCATGAAGATCGCTCTCCGCATCCAATGGAGAGAAATCGTTCTCCCATTTTTTATTCCTGATGTTGATAATACCATTTCTGGTAAAAAGCATGCCATTTCTGGCATTTCTGGTTGGCATTACACAATCGAACATGTCGATACCCAATGCGATGTTCTCCAAAATATTGATCGGTGTACCAACGCCCATTAAATAACGTGGTTTTTCTTCTGGTAATATATTACATACCACTTCTGTCATGGCATACATTTCTTCAGCTGGCTCACCAACGGATAAACCACCGATGGCATTGCCTTCACGGTTCATGCTGGCAATAAATTCTGCCGATTTTATACGCAAATCTTTATATACCGAACCTTGAACAATAGGGAAAAGGGTCTGGTCGAAACCATATTTAGGTTCTGTACTATCGAAACGGGTGCAGCAGCGTTTTAACCAACGGTGCGTCATTTTAATTGATTGCGCTGCATAAGCATAATCGCATGGGTATGGCGTGCACTCATCAAAGGCCATAATAATATCGGCACCTATGGTACGCTGAATATCCATTGCGTATTCTGGCGTGAAAAGGTGTTTTGACCCATCAATATGAGAATGGAAAGTAACGCCTTCTTCTTTAATTTTACGAACTTTACTTAAAGAATACACCTGGTACCCGCCACTATCTGTTAAAATCGGACGGTCCCAGCCAATAAATTGATGTAATCCACCAGCCTTTTCAAGGATATCTAACCCTGGTCTTAAATATAAGTGGTAAGTATTGCCTAAAATGATTTTTGCGTCAATATCGTCTTTCAGTTCGCGCTGATGTACGGCTTTTACCGTTCCTGCAGTGCCCACAGGCATAAAAATAGGGGTTTGTATTTCGCCATGAGCAGTTGTTACCGTTCCGGCTCTGGCTTTAGATAGTGGATCGTTAGCCTGTAAACTAAATTTCATCTGTTTCTATTTATTTTTCTCCAATTGTTAGGTGGAGCTTACCACCATCAAATTACGTTTTATTAAAACTAATTGTTATTTTGACGGTAGGCGGTTCACATGTGTTTTTTCTCGTCGAAAATCTGCCAAAAATAGCAAAAATTGAKGGCATATTTTTGTTTAATTTTTTATCCACATAAAAGTGATTTACAGATTAAAAATGAGAAATTTGCGCCTATTTATTTAACCATCGTGATATTAACCCTGCTTGAAATTATTCTGCTCTCTATATTGGCTTTTTGCCTTTTGGTCCAGCTTTACTATGTACTTTTTGTTCATTTGAAATTGGCCAATGTAGGCATAGAGGAGATCCCGTTATCGGCACAAAAACCGTTAAGTGTAATTGTTTGTGCCCGAAACGAAATTGTAAATTTAGAACAGTATCTGCCTGCATTATTAAGCCAGGATTATCCGGAGTTCGAAGTTGTGGTGGTTAACGATCGCTCTTGGGATGGTACAGAGGAGTTTTTAGAACAATTAGAGAAGAAACACCGTAACCTGAAAGTAGTTAAGATTTTAGATAACGATAAATTTATAGCAGGTAAGAAATTCGCG
>NZ_JBFTRT010000460.1:0-4197 GCF_056399685.1 Pedobacter sp. 01N416 | reverse complement strand
CGTTTTGACGAGGCTTTGGAAAATTATGAGAAAGCTTTAGGGCTGGCTGAAAGTACCGATGAGATTTTATTACAGATGGCTTATGTTTACCAGAGCATGAGTGATTATGAAAGCGCCATTACCTATATTAAACTCAGTTTAGAGCAGAATATGGAGAACCAGGATGGTTTATATGAGCTGGCTTTCTGTTACGATGTGTTAGATAAACAAGAAGAAAGTATTAAGTTTTATCAGCAATACATCGATACCGATCCGTATTCATATGCGGCATGGTATAATTTGGGCAACAGTTTCCACAAGCTGAATCTTTTCGAAAAAGCGATCGATGCTTACGATTATGCGATCCTGATCAAAGAAGATTTTAGCTCTGCGTATTTCAATAAAGGTAATGCGCTGGTTCAGCTCGATAAATATGATGAGGCGATAGATGTTTATAAACAGACTTTCGAATACGAACAGCCTAATGCCGATACCTATTGTGCCATTGGCGAATGTTACGAGAAACTGGAGAAAATGGACGAAGCCCGTTCTTACTACAAAAAATCGGTAAAAATGGATCCCAAAATGGCAGATGCCTGGTTTGGGATCGGTGTTACACTGAATTTTGAAGAACGTTATTTCGAATCGCTGCATTTTTATAAAAAAGCAATCGATTTAGAGGCCGAGAACCCTGATTTCTGGTTCGCTATGGCTGATGCTTATTATAAACTAGGCCAGATTGATGAATCGATCGAAGCTTATGAAAAAGTATTGGAGTTTAATCCTGTGGATATTGAAGCCTGGTTAGATTTTAGTACAGTGCTTTACGAGCAGGGAAAATTGCTGGAAGCATCAGAAACGATGGCAGAGGCGATCAAGAATAATCCGGAAGCAGCAGAACTGTATTATCGGATGGTAGCCTATCTTTTTGCCCAGGGGAATTATAGCGATGCGCTGGGATATTTGGAAACGGCTTTAACAACCGACCCCGATAAACACTATATTTTATTTGAATATTTGCCACAATTGCAGGATAATAGTGCCATTTTGAACGTTATAAACAGATATATTAGGTAACGACCTTGTGAGAAAAATTTAACAAATAAATCTCAAAATTTTTTTCACTTTTGTACGCATATGAATTATCCATTATTAAACGTTCCCGAACGTCCAGCTAAACCACGCCAAAAAGGCTTAACAATGGTTATGGATAAGGGATTGAGCCTACGCCAGGTTGAAGATTTTATTGAAGTTGCCGGCGTACATACAGATATCGTAAAATTAGGTTGGGCAACATCACACGTAACACCAAACCTTAAAGAAAAATTAGCTTTATATAAAAGTGCAGGCATTCCTACCTATTTCGGAGGAACGTTATTTGAGGCCTTTATCATCCGTGACCAGTTTTCAGATTATCAACGTGTTTTAGACCAGTATGGGATGGAATATGCAGAAGTTTCTGATGGTTCTATTGAAATTGAGCACGATAAGAAATGTGAGTTTATCCGCGAACTTTCTAAACAGGTAACCGTTATTTCGGAGGTTGGAAGTAAAGATGCCGCTAAAATATTTGCCCCATATAAGTGGATTAAATTAATGCAGGCCGAAATTGAGGCGGGATCGTGGAAAGTAATTGCCGAAGCACGCGAAGGTGGTAATGTAGGTATTTACCGTGGAAGCGGTGAAGTACGGGAAGGATTGGTTGATGAGATTTTAACCCAGATTCCTGAAGAAACCATTATTTGGGAAGCACCTCAAAAAGAACAGCAAGTTTGGTTTATTAAATTAATCGGTAGTAATGTAAACCTTGGTAATATTGCGCCAGCAGAAGTAATTCCTTTAGAAACCATTCGTTTAGGTTTACGTGGAGATACTTTTGATTATTTCCTGAACCAAACTAAATAACTCAACCCGCTATTGCGGGGTGCATAGTTAAATAAACCTTGCAGGTTTCAAAAACCTGTAAGGTTTGCTTTTTTTATAAATAATGAAAACATACGGCTTAATCGGATACCCACTTTCTCATTCTTTCTCGAAAAAATATTTCACAGAAAAATTTCAAAATGAGGGAATAGCCGATCATCAATATGAGCTTTTTCCTATTGCCGATATTAAATCACTGCCCGATCTGCTAGGTGAAAATCCATCGCTTTGTGGGCTTAATGTTACGATTCCGCATAAAGTTAACGTGCTTTGCTATTTAAACGAAGTAGACGAAGCAGCAGAAAAAATTGGGGCCGTAAATTGTATTTCGATCAAAAGTTTTGAAGGTGCGACCTATTTAAAAGGCTATAACACCGATGCATATGGCTTTGAAGAATCGCTAAAACCATTGTTGGGGCCGCAACACAGCAAAGCACTGGTTTTTGGCGATGGTGGGGCGGCGAAAGCGGTAAAGTACGTTTTAGAGAAATTAAATATCCAATATCAGGTTGTGGTACGAACGGCTGTTCAGGGTGCTATTCTATATTCGGAAGTTACACCAGAGATTTTAGCCTCACACCAGTTATTGATTAATACTACCCCCCTGGGGATGTCGCCAAATGTGGATACCTTTCCCGAAATCGATTACAGTTTAGTTGGGCCTGGGTATTTAGCTTACGATTTAGTTTACAATCCGCTGGAGACAGCATTTTTGGTTAAAGCTGCCGAGCGCGGTGCAGCAATTAAGAATGGTTTGGAAATGCTGTACAAACAAGCAGAAAAAGCTTGGGCAATCTGGAATAAATAATTTAACTTATCGTCATTGCAAGGAGGAACGACGACGCAATCTTTGATAAAATGTTATGAAACTAAAACAACTGATCTGCTTTCCCTTTGTGCTGCTTTTGTTTATAACAGCTTGTCAGAACCACGATTATAGCCCAAAGCCAAAAGCTTACTACAGGATTGTATTCCCTAAAAAAGATTATACTGTAYTTACCAAGCCTGTCCCTTTTACTTTCAAATATCCAACTTATGCGGTGGTAGAACAAGATCAAAGCCGCGATGCCCAAAAGAATTGGTACAATTTACACTTTAAGCAGTTTAATGGCTTTTTGCATTTAACGTATTACGATGTTTCGGGTAAAGGCGAATATGATGAAATGGTAGAAGATGCCCGAAAACTGGCTTTTAAACATACCATAAAAGCCAGTGCGATTGATCAAAAACTCATCAATTATCCCGATCATAAAGTTTACGGCATTTATTACGCTATAGAGGGGAATACCGCATCATCAGTTCAGTTTTTTTTAACCGATAGTGCCAAACATTATTTTAGAGGAGCTTTATATTTTAATGAACGCCCACAATACGACTCTATTGAACCCGTTGTTAAATTTATTAAAAAGGATATCGATACCTTGATTTCTACCTTTAGGTGGAAAAATTAATTTATTATTTTGTCATCCTGCTTTTGGAAACAGGATTTTTTCTAAAATTTTTATGATCACAATAAAAACCTTCACATTTAACGCCTACAGCGAAAATACCTATGTGCTTTATGATGAAACCAAAGAATGTGTCATTATCGATCCGGGCATGTACGAAGGTTTTGAGCAAAATGAATTGGCGGCTTTCATTAAAAATGAGGGATTAAAACCTGTTTTATTACTTAATACACATTGTCATCTCGATCATGTTTTCGGCAATAAATTTGTGTTCGAAACCTATGGCCTAAAACCACAGTTTCATGCGGGCGAATTGCCAATTTTAAATGCAGTTCCTGGTTATGCACCGTCAATGGGCTTTGCCCGTTATGATATATCTCCTCTGCCCGATACCTTTTTGCCTGAAACAGGAACAATTTCTTTTGGTAACAGTACACTGACTTTAATTTTTGCCCCGGGGCATTCGCCTGCACACCTGTGTTTTTACAGTGCAGCCGATCATATTTTAATAGGTGGTGATGTACTTTTTTACGGAAGTATTGGCCGTACCGATCTGCCTGGAGGTAATCATCAGCAATTAATCCAAAACATTTCCGATAAACTTTTTGTCTTACCTGATGAAACCAAAGTTTATCCTGGCCATGGACCAGCCACAAGCATTGGTTTTGAAAAACAACATAACCCATTTTTTTAGCAGGATTAAAGGTTCATAATTGTTAAAGGCTTTACAACCTGAAGCCTTTTACCTTAAAACCCTCAACCTTTTATTTATCTTTGCCGCTGTGAATACATCGTTTTATATTGCCAAAAGGTATCTTTTTGCCAAAAAATCTACCAATGCCATTAA
>NZ_JBFTRT010000459.1:0-4253 GCF_056399685.1 Pedobacter sp. 01N416 | reverse complement strand
CATAAAATCCCTTCTTTATCCCAATAATCAGAATACAATAAATGATGTGGTTGATGTGCATCGCGGAAAGCATTAAAACCAGCAGCTTTAATTTGCCTAACTCTCGAACTGATCTGCTCGTTACTAAAAGCATGGCTCTGCCCGATTAGATGTTCATATTCGGCAATACCGTTAATAAAAACCGGTTTTCCATTTAACAGAAACTGTTTCTGGTTTGCTTGTTCACCAATGGGCCAGCTGATCCATCTGATTCCGTAAGGGGTTTTCAACTCATCTACAATCTTTCCATTTTCCATAATGGTAGTTTGTAAAGTATAGAGATACGGATTTTCTAACGACCAAAGTTTTGGATTGATGATCTTGTCTGTCTGCTGATCGATCTGAATTTCTTTTCCGACAGGAACAACAAMAGATTTTTTCAGTTCTTTAATCTGTTTTCCATTCAGATCCAGCAATCTGTTTACAAGGTTTATATTTTTAGGCTTTAAACCATAGTTTTTAAGTGTGGTACTCAGGTTTAAAACAGCAGATTCTGCAGAGATTTTATTATCGTTCCAAATGTGAACACCAAAAGGTTCAACACGGATATCATTAGTCACAATTAAATGAACCGGCCGGAAAATGCCCATTGGTTGCGAACCTTCTGAAAAACCGCGTTCTGTAGAACAACCACCATCAACCCAGGGTAAATCCTGGATATTTGCAGGATGATCGGCCCTTACCGCTAGTACATTTTCCTGGTTATTTAATTTGATGGCTGAAGTGACATCCAAAGTAAAAGTTGTTCTCCCACCAGCGTGATAACCCACTTTTTTACCGTTTAACCAAACAGTTGCATACGAACCCACACCTTCAAAATACAGAAAAAAACGTTTTCCAAACTTAATTCCGTTATTTTTAAATGTTTTGCGGTACCAGGCATAGCCATGTTTATTGCCATGAAGTTTCCGTTGATAGCCTTCATATTGATCCCAGTTGTGCGGAACATTTACTTTTTTCCAGTTTAAGGTTTTGTAGCTGGCTAACTGAAAACCATCAAAAGTATTGTTGTTTTTTTCATCGGCAATACTGAGCCAGTTTGAATTTAATAAAACATCTTTCCTGGTTTGATTTTGTGCATAGAGTGAACTCACTCCATAAAAATTGATGAAGCATAACAGCAGTAAAAGCAATTGTTTAAATTGAATTCTTTTTGGTTCGTACGGGCTCAAACCGAGGCAACTAGCCAAGGTACGTGTCCCCACGTACCTCTTCGGGAAATTTCGCGGGGATGTGTTCAGGCAAATCTGGCGTGTGTTAATCCAGGCTAAGACTGACGAAATCTTCTCCCGCTCAGTCCTTTTAGATTTCGTAAGTTGATTCATCTCGCTTTCAAATCTCCATTCAACTTATAACTTTCACCAGCTTTAGTTTCGAACGTTGCATTATTGTTTTTGTAGCGGATTTTACAGTTTCCTCCTGTTTTAGATTTTATGGTAAGTGAGGTTAGTAAACCTTTATCCCAGGTTAAATCCAGTTCGAAACCTCCTCGGGCCAGAAGCCCTTTAATTTCTCCGTTTGGAATTGCCGTTGGCAATGCGGGTAAAATATCCAGATAGCCCTGGTGACTTTGCACAACCATTTCGGCAATTCCGGCTGCACCACCAAAGTTTCCATCTATCTGGAAAGGCGGGTGTGCATCAAAAAGATTCACATAAGAACCTGCGCCATTATTGGCTGGCTTCATTAACATTTTAACCAGTTTCATGGCATGATCGCCATCTTTAAACCTCGCCCAGAAATTGATTTTCCAGGCTAAACTCCAGCCTGTAGCGTCATCTCCGCGGTACAACAAAGACTGTTTTGCCGCTTGCATCATCTTTTCATTACTATCCCAGGTGATGTCATTTCCAGGATAAACGCCCCACAAATGAGAAACATGGCGGTGTTTACTTGCGGTATCATCTACATCGGTTAACCATTCTTGTAACTGTCCGTATTTACCAATCTGGTTTGGCGCCAGCTGTTTAACTTTTTCTGCTAGCGATTTTCTGAATTCGGCATCTACATTAAGCGTTTCGGCTGCTGTTATACAATTTCTGAAAAGCGATCTGATAATCTGGTGGTCCATTGTTGGGCCAGCCACTAAACCTCCATTTTCCGGTGAATTAGAAGGTGTACTAATTAACCAACCTGTTTTCGGGTCTTTCACTAAAAAATCTTCGTAAAATAAAGCAGCTTGTTTCATTAAAGGATAGGCTTCACTTTCCAGAAACTTACGGTCTTTACTAAATTGATAATGCTCCCATAAATGATCACTTAACCAACCGCCCCCACTTACCCAAATACCATGATTGGAGGCATTAATTGGTGCTGTACCGTTCCATAAATCGGTATTGTGGTGTAAAACCCAACCACGGGCATTGTAATACGCTTTTGCCGTTTCAGCTCCGGTTTTCGCCAGTCCTTTGATTTTGTTGAAAAGCGGCTCGTTTAAGGCTGATAAATTAAGAATTTCAGTCGGCCAGTAGTTCATTTCGAGGTTAATATTGGTAGTGTACTTGCTTCCCCATGGTGGTGTAAGCAGATCATTCCAAATCCCTTGAAGATTGGCTGGCTGAGTACCAGGCCTGGAGCTGGAAATCAACAAATATCTTCCATACTGCATATATAACGCAGCAAAAGCAGGATCGTTTGCAGTTGCAAATTTTGTTAATCTTTCATCTGTAGGAAGGTTTTCATTATCCGAACGGCCAAAATCGACATTAAAAGTGTTGTAATAGCTTTGATATTCTTTAATGTGCTTCTGTTTGATTTCGGTGTAAGGTTTACCTTTTAAACTATTGAGTGCTTTAACATTGGCGGCTGCAGGGTTCCCAGAAACATCCTGCGCATTGATAAAATTGGTTCCGCCCGTCAAGTAAAGTGTTACTTCATCTGCCTGATTGATGCTAATTTTGCCATTCATCACCTTCACAGATCCATTTTTGATTAAAGCCGTTAATCGACTCTCTCCCTTAATCGCACCATCTTTTACCTGAACAGATAAGGCAATCACATTATTCCCTAAAGCTTTTACGGACGATTTTCGGTGAGCGCTTGAAAGTTCAGCATCGAAACTAATGGATGCCTTTTTATCGGCCGTTAAATGGATTACAACAGCTTGATTCGGCTGGCTAGCAAAATACTCACGCACATAGTTTACGCCATTTAAAGTATAAGTGGTTTTCGCAACGGCAGTAGTGATATCTAAAGATCTTTTGTAATTAGATACAATCGATTTGGTCTGCTTGAAATACAAATTCAAATCACCAAAAGGCTGATAACTGCCCTGATATTGTGGAACGGCAGGTGGATCTTCGTCCTGAATTTTATATTTCCACTCTTTATGTAAGGAGATGCCCTGTTCTACACTGCTTCCAATAGGATAAATGCCAATCTTTTTTGTGGTGTCTTTATAACCAGCCAATCCGCCTTTATCGAAGTAGTTGAGTACCTGAATGGCAATTACATTTTTACCCTTTTTAATCAGCTTTACAGGAATAGTATATTTTCTTGGCTCCGTATTATCAGTATTACCGACCAATTCACCGTTTATATAAGTAAAATCCTGATCACGGATGCGATTAAGATCGAGTACAAGATCTTTTCCAACCCAGTTTTCGGGCACTTCAAAAGTGGTTCTGAACCAAACCGCGCCATCCAGATTGGCCAATCCTACAGTTTCCCAACCCTCATAGGAAGGCACTTTAATCGTTTTCCAAAGCTGATCATCAAAATTTGCCAAAGCAGGATTGCCTTGAATGCCTTTTCCGGCTTTCATTTCATTTACCCAAATTTTTCTGTCACCCGATGTACTTTGCAAGCTCATAAAATGTTCTTGTGCCAAAGCTTCTGCTGCTGCCTGTTTTCCTTCAAAAAGTAATTTCCTGATCTCAGGCAGATATTGGTAAGCTCCTTTCCGGTTATAATCCCTTGGTTTGCCTGTCCAAACGGTTTCCTCGTTAAATTGGATATGATCTACAGCCGCTCCGGCGAAAATCATGGCGCCTAATCTACCGTTTCCGATTGGCAAGGCATCCGTCCACTTTTCTGCAGCTTTATTGTACCATAACGTATGGTTGTTTTCTTGTGCAAAGCTGCAAAAATGAGCCGCCAATATTAAAAATGATGTACTTAATAAAAGTTTAAACCTCATATTATTGTCCTTTATCGCCTGAAATAATTTCGATGTTACTGCTTACTTCTTTTTCTTTTTTAACAGCCTCTTTCAC
>NZ_JBFTRT010000458.1:0-4254 GCF_056399685.1 Pedobacter sp. 01N416 | reverse complement strand
GATATGTGCTTCTAAGGTTGCTGCCGTTGTGCCACTAAACCAAATGGTATATATCTTTCCCCCTTCTAAAGCCGTACTTTGAATGGTTTTAACATTACCAGAACCCACTACAGTATATCTTAAATTAAATCCTGTATCTACGGCAAAATAGTTAGATGCTTCTTTAAAAGCCAATCCATTAACAAACTGGGTACCGCCTTGTACCATAACATTTATACCAGTGGCAAAATTTGGCGTCAGATTAATTAGTTTGATTTTAGCTTTATCTGACTCTGTATTACTTAAATTATCTTCATAGCTCACTATTTCCATCTCTCCTTTTTTATTGGTAACCAAAAAAGTAGTGTAAGTAATAGATGGCGTAAAGTTTAAAGAGGTATCAGTAGTTGTATTATTTGTGCCGGCATAAGAAACATTTCTATTACCAGAAGGTATTTTTACATAATCGCTGGTTTCGCCAAAGGCTAAAGCAACAGTGGTTAGTTTTTCATTATCTAAATAAACATCCTGATGTATATCGGCCTGCGACGCATTGACCATTTTTACCTTGGCCTGGCCTTTTACTACTTCATCTGGATTGTCCTTTTTACAGGATAATAGGCCTATACTACATAAAATGATGAGCAAAATCAGTGATTTCGAGAGATTGTTATAGATTTTCATTGGTTGTGTGAGTTGATTATAAACAAAAATGGCTCGGTCAAAAACCAAGCCACTTTGTTAATAAAACTAATAAATTAGTTTTTTTTTAATAACTATTATTTAGCATCACAGGCATCACCAACATTAAAACATCCTCATTTTCATCATTGGTTTGTGGAATTAAAAGCCCTGCTCTGTTTGGTGTCGAAAGTTCTAAAGTAACTTCATCACCACTTAAATTGCTCAACATTTCGATTAAAAAGCGTGCATTAAAGCCTATTTCGAGGTCTTCACCATCATATTGGCAGCTTAAACGCTCGTGTGCTTCATTAGCAAAATCTAAATCCTCTGAAGAGATATTTAATTCGCTTCCGCTAATTTTCAGTCTTACCTGATGTGTCGTTTTATTCGCAAAAATTACAACCCTACGAAGTGTATTTAAAAACAAACTTCTGTCGATAATTAGTTTGTTAGGATTATTGGTTGGAATTACCGCCTCATAATCTGGATAACGCTCGTCTATTAAACGACACACTAAATTGATATTTTCGAACTTAAAGAAAGCGCTTGTTGCATTATAATCAACTGATACATTAATATCAGTTGAAGGTAAAGCAGCCTTCAAAAGTGTTAAAGCTTTTTTAGGGAGAATAAATGAGGTTGCTTTATCTGCCTTGCTATCCATACGGCGGTATCTTACCAGTTTATGTGCATCGGTAGCTACAAAGGTAATGTGCTGAGGGGATAACTGACAGAATACACCTGTCATGGCCGGGCGCAACTCATCGTTACTTACCGCAAAAATAGTTTTTGTAATGGCTTCAGTTAAAACAGACGCGGGTAAGTTTACAGAAGATGCGTTTTCCACTACTGGAATCTTCGGAAAATCATCACCATTTTCACCACTTAATTTATACTTACCATCTCCGGCACTGATCTCGATCGCAAAAGTACTATCATCGATATTAAATGCGATAGGCTGATCTGGCAATGTTTTAAGCGTATCTAATAAAATTTTAGATGGAACAGCTACTTTACCTTCTTCCTTTGATTCTACAGCCAAAGCAGTTGTCATGCTGGTTTGCAGATCGGTAGCAGAGATAGTTAAGTTTCCATCTTTAATTTCGAAGAGAAAATTTTCTAATATAGGCAAAACCGTACTGCTGCTTGATGCACCATTTACGGTTTGTAAGTGTTTTAATAGAGTTGATGTGGATACAATAAATCTCATGATATTATTTAGTCTTCTTCAAAAATATAAAAATTATTTAGCGTACTTGTATTTGCGGTGATAATGTTGAAAAATCGCAAAGAATATTAACAATAGCAAGGGTGCCACTACATTTATAAATTGCCATTTCGTTTTTTCGAGCTTAATTTTGGCTTTATCCAACAATCTGATTTTTACTTCTTTATTTCGTAGCGCAATTAAGTTGTCGTTATCCGTAAAATAATCAACAATATTGAGCAATAATGCCTTATTACCAAAAGTACGCTGCGAATAACGGTCGAAACCTAGTGGAGAAGGAGTTCCATTTTGCTCCGATACCTGGTTTTTAAAAATATCGCCATCTCCTATCACAATCATTTTAGCCGGTTTACTTATACTTTCCAGGGTGTAAGGTTGCGTAATGGTAGCTGGTAAGGGGCGCCCGGCAAAAACCGATGGAAAATTACCTTCTAACATTAAACCAACATGCTGTGGTTTACTTTGGAAAGACCGTGGATCTAACTGTTCGCTCACCATTTGCAAGCTAAACAATTTCGGCACATTATACACTTTATTATAGGGAGATGTAGCTAAAATATATGATTTCTTTACACCTTTAACACCAATAGTATCTACTGTACTGGGAAATTCAGATTTCACACCATCCAGCTTTTTCACAACGCTTTCTACAGTATCCGGTAATAAAATCGGGTAATAAATCCAGGGCACCAATTGCATCTGGTTCTGCCCGCCTACAACACCTGTAGAAACCGGAATCTCGGCACTGTTTGCCGGATCGGCAATAATATTATAATTAATCCTTGCACCATACATAAAAAGCATATCATCAAGGTTCAAATTACTGTTAACTGCCATCTGCCCACTTTTTCCCCGCAAGCTATCCAATTCGGCACTTACCTGATCAATACTCCAAAGTACCCTCCCGCCGTTCATTACGAAATAGTTAATTTTGTATTTCTCAGTTTCTGTAAAAGGTTTTTTGGGTTTGGCGATAATCAACATTTTCAATTTATCAAGCCCTGTTTTATCAATGCTATTTAAATCAATCCGGCCAACCAGATAACTGCTAGATAGGGTGTGAATGGCATCAGCCAATTGTAAATCAGATAGTTCGCCATTTGATTCTGAAAAACCAATCCGAGGGTTATCACCAGAAAGTACTTTCTTTAAACTCGAAGTAAAAATATACTCCAGGTTTTCAATAGAGCGGTTTATATTGTCTTCGTAATTTCCGCGGGTATCTAAATTTTGAAAGAGTTTAATGGGAAATTCCTTTCCTTCGCTTTCCATCATCGCCATCGGAAATACGAGTTTCTGCGTTAATCCACTTTCAGTTTTAACGCTTAAACTGGTTGCTTCTATACCGCTTTCGTACAAATTATTGATTACTGTATCTTGATCAGCCTGATTAAGACCCGCTATCGGGTCAACAAAAACCACCTTGACCCCGGTTTTAGCATAGGCTTGATAATCAGATAARATATCTGACACCGCAGCCTGCAAACGTTTAAACGCAGGTGGTAACTCTCCCGCTAAAAATACAGTAATGATTACCGGTTTTTTATTTTGCTCCAATAAAGATTTCGTTTTATCACTTAAAGTAAAACGCTTATCGGCAGTAAAATCAAAACGATGAAAAGCGTACTGACCTACGATATTTAAAATAATTAACGCGGCTATAACGATGATAGCATTAAGCCATTTATTCTTCAGCTTCATTATCGTTTTCCTCCCATTATTAATTTGGTGAACAATAAAAACAGCACAGAAAATGAAATAAAGTAAATTAGATCTCTGGTATCTAAAACACCACGGCTTATCGAAGTATAATGTTGATTAATCCCTAAATTGCTAATAATATGCTCCATACTTTGAAATGCAGCAAGCTGACTGCTGTAATCAAAACCTAAAAAAGCGAATGCACATAAAGCAGCGCTGATTACAAAAGCAATCACCTGATTTTTAGTCAATGCCGATGAGAAAATACCTATGGATGTAAAGGCAGCACCCAATAAAAATAAACCGATATAAGAGCCAATAACCGATCCTGAATCGATATTTCCTTCAGGAAAACCCAGTTTTGAAATGCTGTAGTAATAAATTACTGTTGGAATTAGGGCAAAAAGTACCAGAACCAAACTTGCTAAATACTTTGCCAAAACAATCTGCCAGATTTGGATGGGCCGGGTAATTAAAAGCTCATAAGTCCCCTCTTTCCGCTCTTCGGCAAAAGAGCGCATGGTAATGGCCGGAATAAGAAACATGAAAAGATAAGGCACTAAACTGAAAAAACCATCAAGTTCGGCATAACCATAATCAAGTACCGAGGTATCAGGAAAAAACCAGAGTAACAGGCCAGAAACCAATAGAAAAATGCCAAT
>NZ_JBFTRT010000457.1:0-5274 GCF_056399685.1 Pedobacter sp. 01N416 | reverse complement strand
GAACAGGAGAGCGGGTAACGGCTAATTCGAGTATTTATACAAATACCATAAAAGGCGTATTTATTATCGTTGATGATAATAATAAACTTGGTCTGTCAGAACAGGGAGATGATTTAAAAATTAGCGGTACTTCAGTAGAAACCAAGCAAACTAAATCTGTTGTGATTAAAGTAAGTGGAGGCAAGTGCGCTTGTCACATCAATAAAATTTCAGGACCGGAGCAGGTTGCTTTCGATTAAAATTTATTCCAAAAGCGGAGGTCGGATTGCCCTGTTAATTTTTAACTGACAAGAATAAAAAAAGCTGTACCCGGTTTCTCTGGGTACAGCTTCATTATTAATTTACTCCGAGAAATAATTTTAATCCAGCAATGTCCAGGTTTTTCTGGCCTGTACCTGCTGTACAACTTGCTGTTCGGCAACCACAATATTTTCTTTGCGCTGGCCAATATATTCTAATCCACTCAATTTATTCCAAAGCGCTACCAATACACTCATAAATTCGTTGGCCATTAGCATACTGTTGTTAATTTGTTTATGATCGTAAACCAGTTCGATGGTTTTGGCTAAAAGCTCTTCAAAGTTTCCTGGGGTTACATCTTTCCACTCGTAAAAATACTTTAACAGTTCTTCTCTTTCGCGGGGATCAATCAGTTTAATGGCCGTAAAAAAAATGTGCGCCAAACTGGAGAAATAACCTACTAAAACTGCTGGCGATTCGCGGTGCGCAATGTTTCTGTACTCGTAAAATAAACCTGCAATGTAATCTACAATTTTCTCTGAGATTAAACGGATGTTCCTGCCTAGCGGCGTAATGTTGTCCCTTCCTCCTGTTTTGTCGATGATTTTAAAAGCCGCCAGCTGTAAATCATTTAGTAAAACACTAAAAGATTCATAATATCTAATCAGGGCTGGATGACTTGTTATAGTTGAGCTGGGCGGTATATAACTGCTGTTTATTGATAACCTGCCATTTTCGTAGTAAACCTGCCCGATGGTTAAGAAATAGCTATCTGCAGTTTTATTTAGGTGTAGAGAGGCGGCATCGCGTACAAAGTCCTGCAAATAAAGATCACTTAATGTAAAATGATCACTGGAAAGTTTCATGCCATTAATCCAGTTAATGGATTTATATTTTAGCGGCTTTATCATGGTAGATGTTTTTAATTATAGATTAGATAAAGATAGCACTTTCTCCAACTTCATTGGGTTTGTTTGCGTTTTCAGATACCCGTTTAGCGTAAATCGTCATTTTTTCGGTAATGCCATTTTCGATAATGTCGAGATCAGGATCGATGAAAATATTGCGTTTAAAAAAAGAAGTTTTGATAAAGAAAATCCATTTATAATTTTCCATATCGTCGCCCCTGAATTCTACAGGGCTTTTGGCAAATTTTAAATTGTAATCATCAATAAACTTGTGGAACCAGATACCGAAGTTCATGTTCTCTACAGCTTTTACCTTTACCTTTAAAGGTTCGGGATCGCTGCTTTTTTTGTAAAGCTCCAGCTCCAGTACCAATAAACGGTTAAAATCTACATGGTCCATGTTGATGTCCAAAGGAGTATCAGGATATTTCCAGATCTTGTAGATTTCTGAAGGGATACCAAGCAGTGAAACATAAGCCCACCAAAAAATAAGTGGAACAAAAAAGCAGGTGATACTGCCAGCACCAAACCACCCAAAATTTACCGAGCTTAACCAGTTAAAGGCAAGCTGATATAAATAAACAGCTAAAATGGCCGAAATTAAAGTAGCGAAAAAGATAAAAACCTTGCGCTCCAGTACATCTTTAGGGTAGTATTTGGTTAACAGATAAACGAAAACCGTGCCCATCAAGAGATAAAAAATACAGCAGATAATGTAGCCCCAGGGCATGAAATTAAAGTTTAGGAACCCTAAAAATCCCGGAAGGGCTAAAATAATGCCGATGAGCAGAACACTTACGATAAGTCTTTTGTTATTGAGAAACTGGTTCTTTTTGTTGATGATAGAAAGCACCGCTGTTGATACGATGAAGATCAGCGGGAACAAGAGAAAGCGGATAAAAAATGATTGAACGTCCATTAAATTTTTATAGATGAGATGTATTGCAAATATAGTATCTTTAATATTTGATTATAATCGTTATTTTTTCGGTAATAAAAATTTAACCTATAACAAAAATGAAGCCTTAAAGTTTAATGAAAAAGGAAACTTTGATTAATAACGAACTATTTACAGATTACAAGGCCGTTGCCCACGCTGCCGACCTGATTGAACGTAAGGTAATTGATGCCAATAGGATTGAAATTATCCCATTGGGCCCCGATAAACGTGCTTTTGCAAAAGATATTGAGGATACAACGGCTTATTATTCTGAAAAAAGAAGGCACGAACGCATCCGCATCAGTACCAACCGCGAAGGATTGTATGATATGCTGCCTGAGGGGCTTTTCCACCGTCCGCCAACCGGTAGTGCCGGTATGGACGAGGAATCTATGATTAAAGATATCAGGGATAGGAGAGAGGAAGAAAAGGAAGCCAGGTTATTTTTTACACCCTTTGATACGGAAATTAATTATGTAAGGATCATGACCGAGCTATATGAAAATATGCTCGATAAAAAAACAACCTATTCCGATTTAAGTCAGATTTTTGAATTTGGATGGGATGAGTTTAATTTGCTCAACAAAGAACAAAGCATCATCTGGATGCACCTGCTGCCCGAAATCCAGCAAAAGAGAAATGACATCGGTTTTGTTTCAAAAGTACTTACTGCACTGTTCAACCTGCCACTTACCATTGTGGATGCTACAGCCAATATTGCACCGGTAAAAATTGCTGAAGAAATGCAGATGCAGTTGGGTGGAAGCGCATTGGGGATTGATACCATCATTGGTGATAGCTTTACCCCCGAACACGAAGCTTATAATGTTAATATCGGTCCAACTTCGCCACAGGAACTGGTTAAGTTTATTCCCGGACAAAAAAACAGGGCCATTTTGGATATGGCCATCAGCTATTTAATCCCTGTTGATGCAGAGGTTAACGTAGAACTCCTTACCGCACCCGATTATCAGGAAACAGTATTGAGCGAGGATGGTGAAAGTGCTTATTTAGGGTATACGGTATATCTTTAGTTAATATGAAGCTGTAACAAGCAGCGAGAGTTCGTCATTGCGAGGAGGCTTTTTCAGCCGACGAAGCAATCTTACAACGATCGCTATCCTCGCAATACCTCATTTCGAGCGTAGTGCAACGCAGCCGAGAACCCAAAGGCTCTGCGAAGCAAAATCTGTCTAGATGGATCTCTCCATTTCGCTGCGTTCTGGTCGGAGATGATGGCCTGGTTTGTTAAACTGCATCCTGAATGGAGTCGAAGGATCTCCAATCTGCAATGCTCCGGATATGAAGATGTTTTTTTACTCTTTTCTTGACTCGATCCTCATGCTGAACTTGTTTCAGCATCTTTCATGCTAGATAGACCCTGAAATAAATTCAGGGTGACGAACTGCTTTAGAGGACTGAATAGATAAAAAAGTTACTTTAAATTAAACCGCTTTATAAAACGCTGGCTTTAACAGCATACGGTAATGCACATTCATCGTACTCCTTAGGTTTAATTTCGCTAAAGTTAAACTCAGCAGTTCTTCCCAATCCTGCCCGCTAAGGTTAAGCTGATCTGCAGGTTCGATCAAAATATCAGTGGTCTTAATAAAGCCTGCGTTTGGTTTATTATCCATTATCAAGCCTTTGGCCAGGGTAATGCCCTTTAATTTGTTGCCCAGTTCGTAACGGCAAAAATTGATCACATCAGCCTTCGTAATAATCCGGTCGGCTGTGGTTAAACCATATTTATAAGCCTGCACCCTGTTGGTTGCATTCAATCTCGACCGGCCGCCTTTCGTTTGGCTCAATAAAAAGATACTCTCTGCATTTACCTTATTGTTATCGTATACCACTAAACGGCTTCCGGCATTAATGTGGTTGGCCTCTTCTGCTTGTGTAACCCAGATATCGAGGAATAAAATATCCGCATCATCAATCGGTTTCAGTACAATATAGCTGGGCAGTTCTTTAATGTCTTTAAGCGCCGAGCGGCTTTTTTGTTCAATAAGCGCAATATTCTGTTCCAGATTTTTAAGTATGGTACTTAAAAAATCAGGTCCGTAAGCAGTAAAAGCTGCTTTCTCATCGCGTAAAAGTTCAAAAAGGTAATCTACCAGCTCTTTGGCATTTCTCGTATCAAAACGCTCGGTGCCTCCGTACCGGATCGAGAAAGATCCGTCTCCTTTTTCGTTCTCATTGGTGTAAGGAATCTCATTGTAACTTTTCCCTTTATTATCCTTCAGGTTTTCTACCGCAAGCATCTGATCGAATGATTCCGTTTTAATCGGGATAATATTGTTCATCGTTTTAAGCCGGTGTTTGATCTGGCTTAACCGTTTATTTACCACCGAGAACGCATTGATATAAATATGAAGCTCGTTCAACATTTCCTGGTTTATAGCTGCGGGAAAAATTACTTTAAGCCATTTTACCGAATTATCGATCTGGTTTAAAACAGCCGGCTGGAATAGGTTGGCAAACTCAGGAGGGAGTTCTCTGCTTTCGTCGATATTAAAATCATTAAGATCGCCCAGGGTAATAAACCTGTTGCTGTAAAACTGTAAAACATCTGCTTTAATCAGATTAAGCAATTGTTTGTGCTGAAACGGAGCCTGTACCTTACCCGTTAAAGGCTCATCCATAAAACGTTCTGTATAGGCGGTGAGCTCGTTGTTTTTGTAGAACCATTTCCCCAGCGAGAGCAGATCGTAAGTGTTTTCGGGCACCGAATAATTTTTCCAGTCGAAAAATAAATTCAGTTTATTAAAATCCATCCAGTCTTTAATGCCGTTAAAACCTATGTATACGGTGTTTTTCTCTACAGAAGTGCCCGAAAGGGTATTGTGTATAGGCTGTTTGCCCAATTGTTCTACATTAAAAAGGGTATTTCCGGTAACGATGTATCTTATCGATGCATTATTTAACTTTACGGTATGCAGCGGGCTAAAAAAAATATCGGTTTTCTTGGCCTTATCATTTTCCTGCGGGATATTCTTTTTAAATGCAAACTGCGAATAGATCGAAAGGTAGTCCTGTTGTTCAATCGGCCTGGCGTGCATAATGGCATGGGCCGGTAACGATGAAGTTAAATGATCGGGCGCTAAAATACGGCTGATCTTATCAAAGATCCTGTTCTCTAAATTTTTAACATCATTGGATACATTAAAAAGCTCATTGCTTAAT
>NZ_JBFTRT010000456.1:0-4259 GCF_056399685.1 Pedobacter sp. 01N416 | reverse complement strand
GTCTAAAATACCGTTAATAAACGAATTACTCTTCGGTGTACTGTAATCTTTTGATAACTCTAAATATTCGTTGATGGTTACTTTAACCGGAATAGATTGAAAGTTTAACAATTCGCAAATGGCCATTTTCATTAAAATTGTATCCATTAATGCAATACGCTCCGATTCCCAGTTTTTGGTTCTATCGGCAATCATTTCCTGATATTTTGCATCGTTCTGCAAAGTATGCACAAAAAGATCCTGAACAAATTTGCTATCTTCAACCCAATCTGCACTAATTTCGGTCAGTTTGTTTTTAAAAGGATCTTCGAAAGTAAAGTTTTTCAAGGTTTTGGCCACCATACCTTTCATCACTTCGTGATCTACCTGCCAGTTGATAAATTTCTCTTCGAAAACCTGCAAAATGGCCTGGTTTTTTAAGATGATTTTCCTGAAAATGTATTTAATAATATCCTTTGATGATTCTAAACTTTCGTTTGGATCAGCAAGATAATCGGCATATTCTTTTGATGCTTTTAAGGAATTGTAAACTGTTTTACGGATTTCCGGATCGAAACCCCAATCTACCTTGTATTTTTTAACCGCAGAAACGTATTCGGGATTCTGCTGCATTAAAACGCTAAACTTATTGTGCAGCAATTTCATGTTGGGATTAATATCCTCTGCGGTTTTAATAAACTTATTTGCGCGCTCTGCGGCGTCGTTAGCAGTAAATTCGGTAACTTCTACCATTAAAGATAACATCCAGATGTACATTTCGTACACGCTATCGATGCTCTGCATTAAAGTTTTCAAATCACCTTTAATGTCTTTTTTGTCTGCCATGTGCCAAGCAAAAATATTTTGCAAAGCTTTGATTCTTAAGTGCCTTCTGTTTAACATGAATGTAAGAACGAGTGCGGTTTTTTAAAACCTGTTTTAATAATTATGATTTAATATGACGATTTAATTTTTTTAACATCTGCAATCCGTTTCTCGGCAATGCGATTGGCTGCAATATTTGTTGATATATTTTCGGTTTTGCTTAACTTAATCACACTTCTTGTAGCATCGTAAATATTCTCTGTAAGCTGTACGGTGCGTTTTTTACCAAAACCCGTTAACTCAGAATAACAAGAAATTAATCCACCAGCATTAATTAAATAATCAGGTGCAAATAAAATCCCTTTCTTCAAAAGTAATTCGCTGTCTAAAACCTCATCTTTTAACTGATTGTTTGCTGAACCTGCAATAATTGCAAACTTCATTTTTTCGATGGTTTTGTTGTTAACGGTAGCACCCATTGCACATGGAGCATAAACATCGGCATCTGTTGTAAAAATTTTATCGGCTTCGATCGGTTTTGCTTTATATTTCCGGGCAACGTAAGTTAGTTGTTCCTGGTTAATATCGCTGATCAAAACTTCGGCGTTTTCTTTTCTTAACAGTGCAACCAAATGCTCGCCAACATTTCCGATGCCTTGTACTACAATGGTTCTACCAGCAAGCATATCCGTACCGAAAACCTCTTTAACACTGGCTTTAATGCCTAAATAAACACCTTGCGCAGTAAAAGGAGCCGGATTACCAGCACCACCAATTGATTCGGGAACGCCAGTAACATAATTGGTTTCCATACGGATATATTCCATATCACGTGTATTGGTACCCATTTCTTCTGCCGTAATGAATTCGCCATTTAGGTTTTTAATAAACCTACCGTAGCTACGCATTAAAGTTTCTGTTTTATCTTTCCTGGAATCGCCGATAATTACGCCTTTTCCACCACCCAGATTCAATCCAGTTATCGCTGCCTTGTAAGTCATTCCGCGCGATAAACGCAGTGCATCTTCTAAAGCTTCGCCTTCTGTACTATAACTCCACATACGTGTTCCGCCTAAAGCAGGGCCCAATGTAGTATCGTGTATAGCAATAATTGCTTTTAAACCTGTATCTGGATCGTTGCAAAAAACCAACTTTTTATGGCCATAGACACTTAATTGATCTAAAATTGAAAAATCTGACGGAGAATTTGCTGGCATATTGAACGTTCGGCTAACCTGCTGCAAAATTAAAATAAAAAACCATTATTACACGTATTTAACGAAACTATAACAAAATTAATTCGATTGCAGCTAAATTAATAAACCTTTGAGATTTTTAAAACGTTATAGGATTATAATAAATTGATTAAAAAAACGCGGTTAAATTCACTAATGTTTGGTTCGTGAGGACACGAACAAGGCGTAAGAAGCGAATGAGCTAAACATCCAATGCTTTTCAGTTTCTATAATTAAACTGACAACAGATTTCGTTTAACCAAGCCCTACTGCCATAGTTAAATAAACCTGATAGCAATGCAAAGCCCGATCCTTCAATCGGCTTGAAATGGATAGCAGGGCTACTATAACGATGAAAGGCAGAACCGCTCGTTTTCAAAAAGCAAACATATTTGAARGCAAGCCCTACAAATAACATTTTGCGCCAACAATGTCATTAATTTTTAAAGCTTAGACCAGAATAGATAAATATGCATCATGAAATAACAAAATTAGCTAAGTTTGTATGGAATGAAACATTTAAGCCGATTAAACAAATACTTTCTTAAATACAAATGGTGGATTATACCCGGAAGTATTTTCGTGGTAATTTCTAATATTTTTGGTGTAGTGCCAGCCCAGGTAATTGGTTATGCAGTTGACCTGATTACCGAAAACATTCAGGTATTTAATCTCTTTTACGGTTTCGATCGCCAGGCTATAATTTACGATATATTTAGCAGCAATCTTCTGTTTTTCGGCTTGTTAGTTATTGCTCTTTATTTATTGCGTGGATTGTTCCTATTCTTTATGCGCCAAACTATTATTTTAATGTCGCGGCATATAGAGTTCGATATGAAAAACGATATTTACCAACATTACCAGGAGCTTAGCCTGGGTTTTTACCGCCGGAATAACACAGGCGACTTAATGAACCGTGCCACAGAAGATGTTAACCGGGTAAGGATGTACGTTGGTCCGGCGATTATGTACACGATTAATACTTTTGTGTTATCGGTACTAATTATCTGGTCGATGTTTGATGTAAATGCAAAACTAGCCATTTATTGCTTATTACCCCTCCCTTTTCTGGTGGTGATTATATACTRTGTAAATACTTTGATCTTTAAAAAAAGCGGGAAGATACAGGAACGTTTGTCAGATCTTTCGAGTTTTGTGCAGGAGCGTTTTTCGGGGATCCGGATCATTAAATCATATGTTCGTGAAGATTATACCAGAAACATGTTCTCCATCCAGAGCAACGATTATAAAAAAGATTCGATGAGCCTGGTTAAAGTATCGGCCTTGTTTTACCCTACTATGCTTTTATTAATTGGCCTGAGTACCATTTTAACCATATACATTGGCGGTATCCAGGTGATGAATGGCAGTATCACCGCAGGGAATATTGCTGAATTTATCATTTACATCAACCAGTTAACCTTTCCGGTAACCATGCTGGGCTGGGTTACTTCTTTAATCCAGCGGGCTGCCGCATCGCAAAAAAGGATAAATGAATTTTTGGATATCCCATCTGATATCCAATCGAAAGAAACTGCTGAAATTGAGCTAAATGGCAATATCAAGTTCGACCAGGTAAGTTTTACCTACCCAGATACAGGGATTGAAGCCTTAAAAGATGTGAGTTTTGAGATTAATAGTGGCGAATTTGTAGCCATAATCGGAAAAACGGGCTCCGGAAAATCGACATTGGCCAATCTGATTATGCGCATGTACGATGTAGAAAATGGTGCTATTGATATTGATGGAAAAAATATTAAAGCCTTAAATCTAAAAGATTACCGTAGTCAGATTGGCTTTGTACCACAAGAGGTTTTCTTATTTTCTGATACGATAAAGCATAATATTGCCTTTGGTTTAGACCAGGTTACGGATGAAGAGGTGCATACTGCTGCTAAAAACGCCTCGGTTTACACCAATATTATCGATTTTGAAGAAAAATTCGAAACCATGCTGGGCGAACGTGGAATAACCCTCTCTGGAGGTCAAAAACAACGCGTTTCTATCGCCAGAGCATTGATTAAATCACCTAAGATTTTAATATTCGATGATTGTCTTTCGGCGGTTGACACTAAAACCGAGGAGGAAATACTACAAAATCTTGGTAAAATTATGGATGGAAAAACAAGTATTTTAATTGCCCACAGGATTTCTACCATTAAAAATGCGGATAAGATTTTGGTGCTGGATAATGGCAAAATCATTGAACAAGGCACACAC
>NZ_JBFTRT010000455.1:0-4264 GCF_056399685.1 Pedobacter sp. 01N416 | reverse complement strand
CAACAAAACCGTCGTGTAGAGTTTACTTTATACTAATGGTAAATAAAGGTTAACAAAAAAGCTCCTCAGATTAATTTCTGAGGAGCTTTTTTTATATACGTTGCGTCATGCTGAATTTACTTCACTTTTGTCAGGTTAAAATTGATATAGAAAATAAATGGAGGTTTATTAGTTAGCTAATTTGTTTATGTTTTAAAATCTATTTCCAAGGTTCCCAATTTTAAACGGTCAGGGTGTGTACCTTGATCCCGCCCCTGTTTCCTCGTTCATCTTGCTGGTACTGGGCCCAGCGGGTATCCGTTGAAAAAGTATGCTGGTGAAAGAATTCACAATGAAGCGTTTATCATATTGCTTTAACTGGCTGTCTGGTAAAAGATGCTGATACCGTTTATACAAAAGCTCGTAATGAAACAAGGTCAGTATGACGACCGCATAAAAACAAAAAAAGGTCGTGGTGCAAACCACGACCCTAAAAATATAGAATTTAAACCTACTATGCGTATGCAACCGCATCTTTCGATGCCAGTTTGGTTGTTCCCATTAAGTATTCGTCTACCTTACGGGCAGCTTCTCTACCTTCTGAAATGGCCCAGACTACTAATGATTGTCCGCGGCGAACATCACCTGCGGCAAAAATCTTAGCAATATTGGTTTGGTAAGTGTGTTCAGATGCTTTTACGTTTCCGCGGTTATCCAATTCCACACCTAATTTCTCAATTAAACCTTCTTTTTGAGGATGTAAGAAACCCATTGCTAAAAGTACCAGTTCGCATGGAAGATCTCTTTCGGTACCAGCCACTTCTTTAAAAGTAACCGGACGTCCGTTTGCATCAATTTCCCACTCTACATCAACTACTTTTAATGCTTTAAGGTTTCCTTTTTCATCAGCAATAAAGTTTTTAGTATTTACCGACCAAGCCCTTTGTGCACCTTCTTCATGAGAAGACGTATTTTTTAGCAACATTGGGTAATTTGGCCAAGGCATATGCTCGTTACGTGCCTGTGGCGGCATTGGCATAATCTCGAATTGTGTAACCGATTTCGCACCATGACGGTTTGAAGTACCAATACAGTCAGATCCCGTATCGCCACCACCAATTACGATTACATTTTTACCGGTAGCCATAATATCTTCCGTTTCAACGGCTCTGCTCGCTACACGTTTATTTTGTTGTTTCAAGAAATCCATTGCAAAGTGAACCCCTTTGGCAGAACGGCCATTAATTGGTAAATCGCGTGGAATAGTTGAACCTCCTGCCAATACAATCGCGTTGAAATCGCGTAACAATGTACCGATCTCAACATTCTCGCCAACATTGGCATTACATTTAAAAATAATGCCTTCTTCTTTCATTAAATCGATACGGCGATCCACTACATTTTTTTGTAGTTTAAAATCAGGAATACCGTATCTTAATAAACCACCTGGAGCATCGTCACGTTCGAAAACGGTAACTTCATGCCCAACCTTATTTAACTGAGCAGCAGCAGCTAAGCCCGCAGGACCTGAACCAATTACAGCTACTTTTTTGCCAGTTCTGATTAATGGTGCTTTTGCTTTGATAAATCCTTTTTCGAAAGCAATTTCGATGATATGTTTTTCAATTTCCTCGATAGAAACCGGCGGACGGTTAATGCCTAATACGCATGCTGATTCGCATGGCGCAGGACAAATTCTACCTGTAAATTCAGGGAAATTATTGGTGCTTAATAAAATATTTGCAGCTAATTCCCATTTACCCTGATAAACGGCATCGTTAAATTCTGGTATCACGTTACCCAATGGGCAGCCTGATTGGCAGAAAGGTACGCCGCAATCCATACAACGGGCAGCTTGATTATTTAATTCTTTTGAGGGCAATTCATTTAAAAATTCCCCATAGTGTTTTACTCGTGTTGCAGCCTCTTCTCTGGTGGGCGCAACTCTATCGTATTCTTGAAATCCTGTTACTTTTCCCATGGCCTAGTGTGTTTTTACTTGTTGATTACGTTTGCTTAAAACTGCTTTATATTCTTTAGGGAATACTTTTACGAAATGAGCAGATTGAGTTTTCCAGTCGCTTAAGATAAACTCAGCTACTCTACTATCCGTTAAGCGGATATGCGTTTTAAGTAAAGCTAAAATGCGTTCTTCATCCTCAGCTTGTAATGGATCAAGATCAACCATTTCTTTATTGCATTTGCGTGCAAAAGTTCCGTTGGCATCATAAATCCAGGCTACACCACCACTCATACCAGCAGCGAAATTGCTTCCGGTATCACCAAGAATCAACACTTCACCACCTGTCATGTATTCGCAACCGTGATCGCCCACTCCTTCAACAACAGCTGTTGCACCAGAGTTACGTACGGCGAAACGCTCACCTGCTTTACCACGGGCAAATAACTCACCAGAAGTTGCGCCATAAAGGGCTACGTTACCGATAATGATATTTTGCTCAGGGATAAAAGTTGAGTTTGAGAAAGGATAAATGGCCAATCTTGCGCCCGATAATCCTTTACCTACGTAATCGTTCGCTTCACCTTCTAATGATAACGTTACCCCACGGGTATTGAAAGCACCGAAACTCTGCCCGGCCGAACCAACAAATTTAAAGTTGATCGTGTCAGGAGGTAAACCAGGGCCTAAATGAACTTTCGAAATTTCATTTGATAACATGGTACCCAGTGCACGGTCGGTATTTTTTACATCGAAACTGGCAAATACCGGTTCGTTATGATCAATGGCAGGTTGTGCAGCGGCAATTAATTTATGATCTAAAACATGATCCAAACCATGATCCTGGCCTTCAGTATTAAATAAAGGCAAACCATTTTCTTCAGCTTTATATAATATAGCTGATAAATCAAGGTGTTTCAATTTCCAGTCTTCAGCAGGCAATTCGCGTACTTTTAAAATATCAGCCTGACCGATCATTTCGTGGATCGTTCTGAAACCTAATTCAGCCATAATCTCACGTAACTCTTCCGCAAGGAAGTAAAATAAGTTCACTACATGGTCAGCATCACCGGTAAATAATTTTCTTAATTCCGGATCTTGTGTTGCTACGCCAACCGGACAAGTATTTAAATGGCATTTACGYATCATAATACATCCCGAAGTTACCAAGGCTGCTGTTGCAACACCCCATTCTTCAGCACCTAATAATGCAGCGATAGCGATATCTCTACCCGTTTTAAGCTGACCATCTGTTTGTAACACGATACGGTTACGCAATTTGTTTTTTACCAAAGTTTGGTGTGCTTCTGCTAAGCCTAACTCCCATGGTAAACCAGCATGTTGAATTGAAGTTAAAGGAGATGCTCCCGTTCCACCATCAAAACCAGATACCAGAATCACATCGGCATGTGCTTTAGCAACACCCGCGGCAATAGTACCCACGCCAGCTTTCGAAACCAGTTTTACATTGATCCTTGCTGCACGGTTAGCATTTTTCAAATCAAAAATTAACTGTGCTAAATCTTCGATCGAATAAATATCGTGGTGAGGCGGAGGTGAAATTAAACCAACGCCTGGTGTAGAGTGACGAACTTTTGCAATCCAGTCATCCACTTTGTGCCCTGGTAATTGACCACCTTCTCCTGGTTTAGCGCCCTGAGCCATTTTAATCTGTAACTCATCGGCATTGGTTAAATAGTAACTGGTTACACCAAAACGTGCAGAAGCCACTTGTTTAATTGCCGAGCGCATACTATCGCCATTTGGCAATTTAGTATAACGCATTTCATCTTCACCACCCTCTCCGGTATTGCTCTTTCCACCGATACGGTTCATGGCAATCGCTAAAGTAGAATGCGCCTCATGAGAAATTGAACCGAAGGACATTGCCCCTGTTGCAAATCTTTTTAAAATTGCCTCGGTTGATTCTACCTCATTTAAAGGTACCGATGGGCGGCTATAGTTAAATTCGAACAATCCACGGATGGTATAAGCTTGTTGTGTTTGCTCATTCACCAGTTTAGAGTACTGTTTGAAAATATTGTAATCGTTTTTACGGGTTGCGTTTTGCAACAAGTGAATGGTTTGCGGGTTAAACAAATGCGCTTCACCTTTACGGCGGAATTTATAAGTTCCACCTGCTGGTAACAGGTTTTCGGTTTCTGTTAACGGACCAAAACTGCGGTGATGTTTAATTAACGTTTCTTTTGCAATTTCATCCAGTCCTAAACCACCAATACGTGAAACTGCGCCGGTGAAATAAGTATTCACTACTTGTTTATTTAAACCTAAAATCTCGAAAATCTGCGCCCCCTGGTATGATTG
>NZ_JBFTRT010000454.1:0-8559 GCF_056399685.1 Pedobacter sp. 01N416 | reverse complement strand
TGCCTGTTGGAAATCGGCAGCTACTTTATTCCCATACTGTGGCTTAGCGGCTGCAAAAAAGGAATCAGAAATTAATAGGGTTTGGAGAGATATTCATACGGCAAGCCAACATGCTTTACTTACTTTCGAAATTTAATTATTCCAAAAGCGCTGGTTTAATTTTATCTTTAAAATCAGTAGCAAACTTATTAAGTTTAGGTTGTATCACAAATGCACAATAAGGTTTCCCCTGATTGTTGCTAAAATAGTTTTGATGATAATCTTCAGCCTCATAAAATTCGGCTATAGGAGAAACTTCTGTCGCAATGGGCTTATCGAAAATATGTTGTTGGGTTAAATCTTCGATCATTTTCTCCGTCTGTTTTTTCTGATCTTCATTTTCATAAAAAACCACCGAGCGGTATTGCGTGCCAACATCATTACCCTGCCTATTTAAAGTTGTTGGATTATGGGTTTTAAAGAATACCAATAAAAGCTCATTGAACGAAATAACACTTTCATCGAATGAGATTCGAATTACTTCTGCGTGTCCGGTATCGCCGTTACAAATTTCCATATAGGTAGGATGCTTTAAATCTCCCCCCATATAGCCTGATGTAACCTGGCTTACTCCATTTAACGTCTGAAAAACGGCTTCGGTGCACCAAAAGCAGCCGCCGCCAAATGTTGCTGTTTGCATATCCTACGTATATAAAATCTATTCCAATTTTTAGATCAATCAAAAAAAGACATTTTTTTGATATTAAAGATTGGTTGGGTATCGATTATTCCTATAAGTTTTAAGGAGGTGCTATTTGGACAGCGCTTTAGGATAAATACTTCAATATCCTTAAGACTAGGTAATCTTAATTAACTACAGATAAAAAAGGATGCATACAGATATAAGAATCTGTGTGTATCTGTGATTAAAAATTAACTAAATGAAATTGATAAATACATCACAAAATGTATCTTATATAGCATGAAAACAAAAAAGCCTGTAATTACGATTACAGGCTTCTACTTTTATTGATATTGAATATATATCGGTTTTGGTGTAAGCTTTAACAGCTCTTCTGGAGTCATCAAACGCTTCGGATCTTTCTTTAGATCATTTTTGTAAAACAATTTAAAGCCAGTAAACTGTACAGGCTCGCCCTGTATAAAGTGGCGGTAGGTGCCTTTTTTCAATTCAGGTTCGCCCCATCCATCCATATGTACCACAACCTGAACCTCAGGACGTAATTTAATATTAGCAGAATTCGTTACCATTTTCTTTGTAAAACGGTGCAATACAAATACTTTTGGAGGCAAGTTGTATTTTTTAACAATATCTGCTAAATATCCGGTTACATAGTTAACATCGGCAGCATCGTAGGTGCCGATTTTTTTGCCTGGCAATGTTCCGTCTTTCATCGAAAATTCAGGGTCGATACCTAAATGAACGTATGGCAATTCCAGGTATTTTGCGATATGAGGTAACTCGGCTTTTATTGTGCTTAAAGCTACCTGAAGATCTAAAAATACAATGGTATTAGGCTGCATTTTGGCAATTTTCAAAACAGAATCAATCTGTTTGTTGCCCATTCTGTTGATGTATTTTCCATCTTTCCCCGGTGTTCCACTTGCTACTGCAGCAATATAGTGTAATCCTGGTTGTACAGGGGTAGAGGGATCAGCCTTTTCCCAATGTTTAACCTCAGCATTTAAACGTTTCCACATTTCTTTAGGCGCATATTCGCCAAGCGCACCCATTTTTTTCGAATGTAGGTTTCCATAATAAACAACGATGCGTTTAAAAGGTAAAATGGCTCCCGCCAAAGGATATGGTTGTTTTTTTACTGGCCATCTTCCGGTAGTATCTCCGTTTGCCAGTTTTTTCACCAACGAATCGTAAAGCTTTGGATCAACAGGTTTCATTACGTTTACCGTTGAGTCCGTTTTCTTTTTAGTTGAATCAGAAGAGAAGATTTTGCCGATACCGCCACTGCTCTTACCGTCTGAATTACAGTTGGCAAATAAGCTGATTGCGGCAAAACCAAGTATTAGTGTGCCTGCTAATTGAGGGAATTTCATAAATATTATATAGATAATTAAAGTTTAGACAGTTTCCGAATCTGTTTTGATGAAAGTAGGGTGGAAATCTGGTAGTTTAAAATAAAGTAATCAACATTTACACATTACAGAATTTGCCAAAAACACCCAATGGCAATTTAATGCCCGAAGTAGCTTGTAGAAACAGTTCTCCGGTTTCGAGGTTTTTAACTGATGGGAATGAGGTACGGATTAAATTTTCTACAATTACCGACGAAAACCCTAATGAATAAGTATTTAGGATTAAGAAGTGTTCTTTTTCATCCAGCAGTTGTACCACATCCTGCATCATTTCCTGAATATGATCTTCCAGTTTCCATTTTTCGCCATTAGGGCCGTGGCCATAAGCAGGAGGGTCTAAAATGATTCCGTTGTATTTTTTGCCTCTTTTTAATTCTTTTTTTACAAACTTTAAGGCATCTTCTACCATCCAACGGGTATCCTTCAAGCCTGAAAGCTCCTGGTTTTCGTTTGCCCAGGTAACAACCTGTTTAATCGAATCTACGTGCGTAGTTTCAGCACCTGCTGCATTGGCAATTAGTGATGCCGCACCAGTATAAGCGAAAAGATTTAAAACTTTAGGCTGTGGCGTTTTAAATTTTTTAATCGATGAAGAGATGAAATCCCAGTTTACTGCCTGCTCAGGGAATACGCCCACGTGTTTAAAAGAAGTTAAACCTAAGCGGAGTTTAATGGCCACTTCATCATTTTTATATTCTACATGCCAACGATCAGGAATAGATTGATTTTTCTTTACCCATTCGCCAGAAGTAGCCGAACGGCCCCTGAAAGTAATGTTGGCCGTTTTTTTCCAATCCTGTTCTGAGTATGTTTTTTTCCATACCGCCTGTGGTTCAGGACGGATAAGGGTTACATTTCCAAAACGTTCTAATTTTTCAAAATCCCCGCAATCAATCAGTTCATAGTCTTTCCAGTGGGTTGGGGCAAGTAATTGTATCATGTATTTAAAATAACTTTAAATTTGGATAGCTTTTGATGTATTGATCATCAGTTATCAGGGTTAGATCATTTGCTAGTGCCTGTGCTATAATAAGTCTATCAAATGGATCCTTATGTATTAATGGTAATGTAGAATAAGTAGTAAAGTCATCTTTAGCAGGCTGAAGAATTTTTACTCGGTACTTATCAAGTAATTCATAAATTGAGTTAATATCGTCTTTTAACTTTAGCTTTCCGATATTAGTCTTTATTGTAATTTCCCAAATGCTTACAATGCTAATATATTTTTCTGTTACAGGATTGTTTATGATCTCTATAATCTTTTTTGAAATTGAGTTATCTCCATTAATAAAGAATAGGAATATGTGTGTATCAAGCAAAAAACGCATTACATATAATCCTTGAGATCATCCAATGGTTCGTTAAAATCATCAGAAATATAAAGAATTGTACCTTTGGCAGCGCCATATAAGCTTTTTGGCTCTTCAACAACATTTGCTTTTTMACTTGCCGATTTAGGAAAGCTCTTCGAATGTTTAGCTTTTAAAAAATCAATAAAATCTTCTACCTCGTTTACCATGCTTTCTGGTAAGGTTTCCAATTTGTGAATGATATTTTTTGTAGCCGTTGTCATAACTAAACAAATATAAGAATTTTCTTAAAACTTATCTTTTGCTGCCTTCATAAAGCGGCTGGCGAATACGAAATCGTTTAATTCTTTAATATCAGTATGTGCAATTTCTTTGTTGCTGCCTTCCCAGAATTTTTTTCCTTCGTGTAGGAATAAAATATAGTCGCCAATACCCATAACCGAGTTCATATCGTGTGTTACTACAATAGTAGTGGTTTTGTATTCTTCGGTAATTTCCTGAATCAACTCATCAATTACGATGGACGTTTTTGGATCTAAGCCTGAGTTCGGCTCATCACAGAACAGATACTTCGGGTTCATAGATATAGCACGTGAATCTGGCTGATGCAAACCAACCATGCATTTCAATAATGTTGTTTTTCCTGATCCGGAGCCACCGATAATCAAATTGGTTACCCCTTCTTCAAACTTTCCAGAAATGCCTTGTAATACATCATTTCCGGAGAAAGATTTATAAATATCTTTAATTTCGATCATTACAATAAAAGTTGAGTAACTAAATAATCGCAAACAAGAATAGAGATACAGCTAATTACAACTGCTCTTGTACTGGCCTGCGAAACTTCTAAAGCACCACCACGAACATAAAAACCTTCGTAAGCTGGAACTGATGTAATAATGAAACCAAATACAAATGCCTTTACCAAAGCAACCGTGATGGTGTAAGGATTAAAATCAGTTGTTATACCTTGAATATATTCTGCAGGAGTAACAGCACCCGAAATAGAACCGCCAATATATCCACCGGTAATACTTAAAAACATAGAAATGATTACCAGCATGGGTACCATGGTTATGCCCGAAATAATTTTAGGAAGGATGAGGTAGCCAGGTGCATTTATACCCATAATTTCTAAAGCGTCAATCTGTTCAGTAACACGCATCGAACCAATTTCTGATGAAATGGCCGATCCGATTTTTCCTGCCAGTACAATTGCACTAATGGTTGGGCTTAACTCTAATATACTCGAGTCGCGGTTTACAGAACCGATAATTGTTTTTGGAATAAAATCACTAACCAACTGGAAAGCAATTTGTAGCGTCATTACTGCACCAATAAAAGTAGAGATGATAGCAATTAAACCTAAAGAGCCTACACCAACATAATCCATTTGTTTGGCAATTTCTTTTAGGTATATTTTCAGTTTTTCCGGCTTTCTGAATACAGACTTGAGTAGCAGGATGTATCTGCCGAAATTGGTAAAATTCATTCCGTATGTATTTGCTTAATTTAAATGATCGTTCTATACTACTACAAAGAAACAATAAAAATTTGGAGCACTTTGCTAATTGTAAAAATATTCGTGGTTTTGAATATAAATATGGTTTTTTGTTAACAAAAATTAAACCATAAATAAATGAAAGCTGTAATAACCGGAGCAACTAAAGKAATTGGTAGAGCTATTGCGACTAAATTAGCCCAAAATGGGTACGATTTAGTTTTGGTAGCAAGGGGTTTAGATGAACTTGACAGGCTTCGACAGGAACTAACCCCTTATGGGAATGCTATTTTTACGCAGACAGCAGATTGTTCTGTTAAAGAAGAAGTGTATGCTTTTTTAAATTCGACTGCTATAAATCTTGATCAAGTAGATGTTTTAGTAAATAATGTGGGGATCTTTTTGCCTGGCAGCATGCTCGATGAGGATGACGAAACTTTCGAAAAACAGCAGCATATAAATACAAATGCCTGTTATTACATCAGTAAATTTTTTGGAAAAAAAATGCGCTCAGCTAAGCGAGGCCATATATTCAACATCTGTTCGGTGGCCAGTAAAGCACCTGTAAAAAATGGAGGCAGTTATAGTGTAACAAAAGCAGCGATGTTAAGTCTTAATCATGTATTGCGGCAAGAGTTAGCACCTCACAATGTTAAAGTAACTGCATTTTTGCCAGGTTCTACTAAAACTTCATCCTGGGAAGGAACAACAATTCCGGATGAAAAATTTGTACAGCCTGAAGATATTGCAGAAACTTTGWTTACCATTTTAAACTTAAGTAAAGGGGTAAATGTAGACGAGGTTTTGATTACTCCGCTTGATTTTTAAACACAAAATGAACAACGTTATGGAAAAGAAGCTTTTTAGAAACGAACACGATAAGATGATTGCCGGTGTAGCTTCGGGACTTGCAGATTATATGCAGGTGGAGGTTACCATAATTAGATTATTGTTTGCATTATCGGCTATATTTATGGCTGGACAACCTGTTGATGGTGGACAAAAAACGCCTTTCGAAACACAGCCCGATTTCAATAAATTCAATAAATCTAACGATACTGGTCGCACCATAGGCGGATTAATATTGCTAGTAATAGGATGTTTTTTCCTGATGCGCGAAATGGATTTTATACCCGACTGGTTTAGTATCCACAATTTATTCAAGTACATGTGGCCATTGATATTTATTGCCTTAGGTGTAAGTATTATAGCTAAATCAAAAAGAAAGAATGACTGGGCTGCTTTTCAGAACCAACAGGAGGCTGAACAACAAAAAGAAGCTGAACAACAAAAAACAGCTGATTTTTCTGAAACTATTGTAGAAAATGAACCTACGGCACCAGCTAACAAAGATGATAATTCAACATCCGCTAACCCTCAAGTATAAATAGAATGAAATTAGATAGATTAATTTGGGGTATTATCCTGCTTTTTATTGGCGGTGTACTTCTACTCGAAAACTTTGATGTAATCAACTTTTATTGGCGCAACGTTTGGAGCTTTTGGCCAGTGTTCTTAATTATAGCAGGTTTAAATATCCTGTTCAATAAAAACAACTCGCAAACAGGTAGTATCATTTCTATTGGCGTTTTAGTAGTGGCTTTGTCGTTCCTTTTTTACAAAGGACAGCAAGTACCCGAGCATGGTAACTGGTGGGGGCACCATTTCAAAAAAGATATCGATGTTAATATCGACCATAATGATGGCGACAACGACGATGATGATGACGATAGTGATACCTCATATAATCACTTAAGTTTATCTGAGCCATTTGTAGCTGCAGATAATGCGAAAAAAACAGTACTAAATATTTCCGGAGGTGGCATTTCATTTAATCTTGATGGTGAAACAACCGAGTTGATTAATGCCGACGTAAAGAAAAGACATGGTAACTTCTCTTTAAAGAAATTGCTTACCGATAGCGCTATCGTACTTACTTTCCAGATGGATGATAAAAAGAGTAAATGGAATTTTGGTGATGGTGGTAACGATGTTAACTTTAAATTGAATAAAGAAGCCAACTGGGATATTTTAATGAAACTCGGAGCTGGCGAAGCAAATTTTGATTTTGCCAATTACAAAGTGCGTACCTTCCGCTTTGATGGTGGGGCAGCAGCTTTGGATATTAAATTCGGAGATTTATTGCCAATAACCGACGTAATTGTGAAATCTGGCGTTGCCGATGTTAACATTAAGGTGCCTACCAACTCGGGTTGCCGAATTAAAACCAAAACAGGTTTATCAGCTAAAGATTTCGATGGTTTTGAGAAATTGAGTGATGGTGTTTACGAAACCTCAAACTATAAAACCTCAACCAAAAAAATCTTTATTAATTTAGATGGCGGATTGAGTAACTTTGAAGTAAGCAGATATTAAAAAGGCAGAAGGTTTTAAGGTGGGGGATGTAAGGTTGATTCTTGTAGAAGAAATTTTTATAAAATGCTGATCTTACAATCCCAAAATCTCATCATCCTGATCCAATCCAATGAATCCTGATCAATATATAGTTGTAATTAATGGAAAGCCACAAGGGCCGTATAGTTTAACCGAACTGAAAGATTTAAACATCAGTGCGAATACGTTTATACGTAAACCCGGAATGGACGATTATAAAGAAGCTCACGCAATTCCCGAATTGCGTGAGCTTTTGGGTTTTAGTTATCAAAAAACAGCACCCCAATATTTTGCCGCTTTCGATCAAAGGCTGTTGGCATCGGTAATTGATCATTTTATTATTTTTGGAATATATAGCATTATCATTTTAACGAGTTATATTTTTATTGAAGGCAAAGATCAGCGGATTATGGCTTTTCTAATCCCATTTCCATCCATATTTATTATTAAACTCATTTATGGTAGCATTGCCGAAGCATCAGCCAGTCAGGCCACTATAGGTAAAAAACTTCTCAATATTAAAGTAACCGATTTAGAGGGAAGCCGGGTTTCTTTTTGTGTTTCTCTAGTCAGGAATTTTTCTAAAATCTTATCTGTAATTCCTGTTTTCTTTGGCTATTTATACAGTTTCCTCAATAAGAARAACCAGTGTTGGCACGATATTGCAGCCAATACGTTGGTGATAAAAGATCGGTTGATATAAGTTAGAAAAGCAAAGTCAATACAACTATTTCGTTACTCGGGCTGTACGCTATATCTTTGGCTGGCCTTCGGCTACGCTCAGGCTTACAGCCAAAGGATGCCGCTTCCATCCCGTTTATGAACCTGGGTCGGTGCAATGATGCCAAACCCACCCACCGTTAAAAAATAAACCAATTTCAATTTCTACTTTCAGTTAAAAGATGTTAAATAAGAATTAAGCTACTATTCTATTGATTAGTTTTAGTGAAATTAATCTAATATGCTACGTATCCTTCTCACCACAATTTTTGTTTTTTATCAACTTACTTCTTTTTGCCAAACTTCAACAGATTCGTTAAAACCTGTTAAGGATGAATATAATTTAGGTTTCGAAAAAACAGTTCCCAAGTCTAAGTCTTCTGTTGGTTGGAGTACGGGTACAACCAAAAGTGGATATAAGGTCGAAATCGATTCAACCCAAAAATATACAGGTAAATATTCCTTGTTGATAGAAAATATCGCCAAAGATGTAGAATCCAATTATGCCATGTCTAATTTAATTATACCTTCAAAATTTGA
>NZ_JBFTRT010000453.1:0-7983 GCF_056399685.1 Pedobacter sp. 01N416 | reverse complement strand
GAATACTACTCGGCCGGGTTATCTGTTCCGGTAACCATTGCCAAATGGTGGAATTTGCAAAACAATTTTAGGGTTTCTTATAATAAATTTAATGACGATAATTTAGAGGGCGCCCCCTTTGTTTTAAGTAAAGTCTTCTACAATTTTAATACTGTAAATTCAATTATTTTGGGCGATAACTGGGCATTTGAAACCAATTTCTGGTTAAACTCACCAAAAGTTAGGGGTTTAGAACGGACCACTATTTATCAGTATGCTTTAAATATAGGTGTGCAGAAAAGTTTCCTGAACAAAGCTTTAAAACTTAAGTTAAATGTTGATGATATTTTTCAAACCAACTACTGGAAAGGAACGCTTGATTATCAAAATGTAAATTTAAGGGTGCAGAATAATTACATCAGTAGAAGAGTATCTTTCAATATCAGTTATAGTTTTGGCAACCAAAACCTAAAATCAAACCAGGACCGGAAAACGGCGGCAGATGATATTAAGGGAAGAGCTGGGGGTTAGTCTGGACTCTAAGTTTGGAGTTTGGAGTTGAGAGTCTGGGGGCGAAAGCTTGGAGGCAGAAGTTCCAGACCGACTGTGTTTCGCAATAACAGATTTGTCTCGGCATAAAAATAGAACGCCTAAAAAAGAAGAAATCATGAAAATATTACTTACGCTAGTTGCATGCTTAATAGCGTGTAGGGCTTCTTTTGCCCAGAAATTAAATACTTTGACGGGAAAAATCGTCGATGAAAAGACTGTTCCGGTGTCGTTTGCCATTGTTCGGATTTTAAATTATCCTGATACCACGGTGGTTAAAAGTGTATCGACCAATATAGAGGGCGCTTTTACAATCGACCAGTTAAAAAACGGTGAGTATCTGCTGTCGATCTCGATCGTTGGTTTTAAGCGTAAAAATACGGATCACTTTTCAGTCAATGGTGATTTAAAGTTGCCAGCCATCGGTATCGAAAGTTTAAGCAAACAATTAAAAGAAGTAAGCGTTCAGGGCAAAAAACCTTTTATTGAACATCAGATCGATAAAACGGTGCTGAATGTAGAAAATAGCATTATTGCAACTGGAGGCACGGCTTTAGAAGTGTTAGAGAAAGCCCCAGGCGTGCAGATCGACCGCCAAAACGACCAGATTAAACTGAATAATAAAAGTGGTGTGATGGTGATGATCGATGGAAAATCGAATTTCCTATCTGGTGCTGATGTTACCACATTGTTGAGCAATATGAGCAGCGATCAGATTTCTACCATCGAACTCATTACCAATCCATCTGCCAGGTACGACGCTGCCGGAAATGCAGGGATCATCAACATCAGACTAAAACGCAACAAAGCTTATGGTACCAATGGTACGGTTTCTGTTAATACTGGGCAGGGCATTATGCCCGATTCGCCCAGCGATTTGTTCCGTGCCGGGGTAAACCTGAACTTAAATCACAGGCAGGGGAAATGGAACATTTTTGGAAATGGTGCCGTGGCACGCAAAGCCCAATTTAACAATACGTTTTTAACCCGTACCACTTTATCTGAAGGTTTGGCCAGTTCACTTACGCAAAATTTCGACCGTAAAAATAAAGGTGTTGGTTTTCAGGGGAAACTAGGCGCAGATTATTATGCTTCTGAGAAAACCATTTTTGGGGTAATGTTGGATGCCAATACGGTAAACACCAAACTGACCAATTTTAGCAATACCAATATTAATGCAGTGCAGAATGGAACTTCGAACCTCAGCTATATTTTGCAGGATGCCAATTCGAGCTCTCCGGCGGCTAATTTAACGGCCAACTTTAACATTAAACACGATTTCGATAAAAAAGGCAAGAGCCTTACTTTCGATGTAGATTATTCGGGTTTCAGCAATAAAAAAGATGAAAATTTTTTGGCCAATTATTTAAATGCAAACGGCAACCCAACCAACCAAACCAGTTTAAGAAATAATACGGATGCCGAGATCAATGTGTATGCCGCCAGAACGGATTTCACTTTGCCGCTTTCTAAAACAATGAAAATTGAAACGGGCTTAAAAAGCAGCTATGTAGTTACGAATAACGATTTTATTTCTGAGCAGTTGGTATCTGGTGTATGGCAAAATGATCTGGGTAAATCGAACAACTTTGTATATAAAGAAAATATTAATGCCATTTATGGGAGTTTATCTAAAGAATGGAAGGTGTGGCAGATTCAGCTGGGTTTAAGGGCGGAGCACACACATTCTAATGGCACTTCTGTAACCGACCAGAAAGAAGTAGACCGGAACTATCTATCTGTTTTTCCAACGGTTTTTGTTAATCAGAAGATCAGTGAAAACCATAACATCCGTTACGCTTATGGCAGAAGGGTAGACCGTCCGAATTACCAACAGCTTAATCCATTTGTGTTTTACATGGACCCTTTGGCGGTTGATCAGGGAAATCCTTATCTGAAACCTCAGTTTACTGATAATTACCAGATCAGTTACAGTTATAAACAAGCTTCTTTTTCGCTGAGCTATTCGAATACCCGTGATATGATTACACAAATTAGTAAACAGGATGATGCCACCCGGGTGATCAGTGTAATCCGCCAGAATTTAGGCCGCTTCCAGAATTATTCTGCAGATTTATATGTTCCCATCAAKGTTACGAAATGGTGGAATATTCAAAATAATGTAAGTGTTTATTACAGCAAATTTAATGACGGAAATATTGAAGGTGCTGCATACAGTGCGGGTAAGGCTGCGGTAAATGTTTTTACCTCCAATTCCTTTACCTTACCTCAAAATTTTAGTATCGAAATTAGTGCATGGCTAAACTCCCCACGGGTTTCGGGTGTAGAGCAAACCACCATTTACCAGGGAGCTTTAAATGCCGGAATCCAGAAAACTTTAATGAATAAAAAGCTTAAACTCCGTTTAAATATGGATGATATTTTACTTACCAACCATTGGGAAGGGAAACTGGTTTATCAGAACATCAATATGAACGTAGTGAACCGTTACACCAGCCGAAGGGCAAATTTCAGCATCAGCTATAATTTCGGGAACCAGAATGTAAAATCAGCCCGGTCCAGGAATACGGCTACCGATGATATTAAGGGAAGAGCAGGCGGTTAGTTTTTTAGTCCTTAGTCTAAAGTCTGGGTAGTAAATCTCCCATTAACCAATTTATACAGTTAATCAGTTTAAACAATTAACCAAAAAACAATGAAAAATATAATATACAGTATCGCAATTTTATTTACCGCTTTAGGTTACGGATGCCATAATAGTGGCGGTTATTTATCTATAAATGCTACCGATAATGATACTAGTTTCAAATTTGAAGCAAAGTATGCCGAAGATAAAACGGATAAACTGGAAAAATTCCTGGATAGTGCCTTGAATAATGAACTTCCGTTAGATCAGAATATCGATCTGTTCGTAAACTTAAACGGCAGTGATAAGTTTAACCTTAAAGCCAAAAAAGGCTGGTTAGTGATCGACTTCGATAAGCGGAACAGCACTTTGGCAGGCTATATGAAAGTGAAAAAACTTACTGAAGGGATTAGACAGAAATTAACGGAATAATCGTGTTTTAACCGAAGATTGCAGAGAGAAAGCGCAGAGGACACTAAGTTGGGTGGTCTTCGACTATGTTTAAACTAACAATTTAATGCGATCGTCATTCCCGCGCAGGCGGGAATCTTAATTGTTTCAATGTATTTCCGCAGCTTTTTTAACCGCAAAGTACACGAAGAAAGGATCACTTAACTGTTTTTATACAATTCAATTTTCCGTCCATCGGGATCAATAATTATTGACATAAAACCAAATTCTGTTTGGGTTGGCTCTTGAACAAAATCAGCTTGTAATATATTTAATTCATACATCACTAGATCAAAATTTTCTATACCAAAACCTAACCTTAAGTTCCTGTCTGCTTCAGTTTGGTTTTTCGCCAAGGGATAAATTTCAAGAATAGTTCCCTTAATTGTAGCTGAATAATGATAAGGTGAACTATCGTGTTTATGATATTCAAATTTAAGCCCAAGTAAACTGTAAAAATCAGGCATTACTTTTTACATTGTCAATTGAGATTATTGCAAAACAATGATTTCGGGAGACCTTTACAGATTTTAGAGTGCCTGTAAATTCAATGTTGTTCTTTAGTAGCTTATCATTTTCAGTTTTTCGGCTTCTGCCCGTTTTATACCAGATAAAAACAAGTAATAACCAAAGGATAAAAAAGGCAAAAACAATTTTTGGGTGTTTCATCGTGTGAGAAGCTTGTATATTAATTTAATCCGCATAAATCCGTACAATCTGCATGTTTAATACATCAGTAAATCACAAAAAATTCATCTATTAATGCCCCATTCAAGGCGAAAACCAATCTATAATAACCTATTTTATTTCCATCTTGATCAATTTGGCTTTTGAAAGCAATCGCATCTCCATCAAGCAGTTCAAAATCAAGGTTTTCGGTTTCTATTGAAATATTCTTGTTGCTAATGTCTAAATCTGCACAGGTATTTTGATCCAATAATGAGTTGAAAGATTTGATATAGGTCTCAGATACATTGTAGTTTTCTATGAAATTTTTTATTTGCGGGTCGTTCATGATATTATTTCTATTCGTTATAAGTCAAAAGTTTTATTGCTAACCCACTAAATTTTATGTGTATATCTACTGATGCATTAATTGCCTATCTGTATTTTTTAAAACGTGCTGCAAATAACTTTGGAAATTGCTGTACCCATTTTTTTCAGGATGTTCAAGGTCTAGCATCTCTCCATTTCCCATATTGAATATTTGCCAGTCGTAAATTTTAGCAACTCTTACTAACTCAAAAAGTGCGGCCCCTCCATAAAGATTAAATACTTTATTGCTTACAGGCTCGGTATCAACAATATAATCTACAACGTATCCTTCGCCTTTTATTTCTCTCCAATTTTCGCTAGTAGTAATGTTGGTAAAGTGCTTTTCTAAAATAATGTTGAAATCTATTGCTACAAGTAATTCTTCGTCTACTTCTTCAATAGCACTTATTTTTTGCCTGGAGCTAAATATTACAATGTCCCAACTCATAGTGTTAGTTTAGGTTTGGTTTCTATCATCGCGCTTATTTTTCCTTGCAGATTTTTAAGTATTTGGTGTACTCATTCATAAACCGGTCGCGTTGTTTTTTATAGTCGCCAACACTCTCAAAATTTCTGTATTCCGGTTTCATATTGTTAAAGTAGAAGTAAACCGTTACACCGTTTCCTGGAAACATAATAAATGTTCCTAAGGTGCTGCCTGTTTCTATTGTTGCTCTGCTGAGTCCGTAAACTTTAAAGCCATTAAACTCAAGTTCGATCAAATCTTTAGTTTCCATACCCGTTGTATGTGAGTTTAAAAATTTCAGATTATCAATAAGGTTCTTTTTGTCCTGGTTATATGCTTTTTGTTCGGAAAGTTCAACTTTCAAGTTTACGAATGGAGCTTTCTTGTTGTTATTGTACAATATTCTATAACCATCTGTTCTGGTTACTTGAACTTGTCCAGCAGCCGTTGGTAGAATCCTTACCTTTTCTGAACTTTCTGGCAATCTGTCTGCACTGGCAGCAGTAAGGTTCGTTGCCGTTTTAAATGAAATATAACATGGTGTAATTTCATTTGTACTTGTAAAGCTTATTAAAAATGTTGCCAACAGAATGGCAGGAAACAAAGGCAATTTTGATTTCATGTTTTTAAGATCTCGTATAATTTAGTGGCAACAAGATAAAGAATTTTTAAACTTTGGTGCAACTAAATCAAGAAGTGCTAGCGCTACTGGCTTCGGTCTTGTATAAAGGACATTGTGAACTTATGCTTTCCGAAATTTAGATAGATTCATTTGAGACTTTTAAAGCACAAGTCTGGCCTTTACTTGGGTCGGAGCGCTAAGACTTGAGCTAGAATGGGGATATCTCTGTGATTTGTGGGGCACTTATCTATTAATATCTTATTCAGTAGTTTTAATCGTTCCAAATTAAAAGTCCGCCAATGTTTTCAATGTTTAGTTTTTCGATATCATTTATTTTATCAAGACGTTTTTCAAAATATTGAAGTGCTGTTTTAGCTTTTTCAACTGCTTTTTTGAGTTCATGTCGATCAATTGACAGCGTAATTTCTTGTGGTGTAGGTTGGAAGGGTTCATCAAATTCGTCAACCGAAAAATCAAATACGATATTGTCGCCATCAAATTTGATCTGTGGGGCAGGGTGTCCTTCGTAATAAGTATTTTGTAGCATTGAAAGTCTGTCCCAATACATGATATCACTCAGGCCTCCGCAACATTGAGGAAAATATTTGTCTTGCCCATCAATATTCAAAACATAACCGCCAAAAAATGTTGCAGCCTGTTGTCGTTCATATTTTCCATCTCTCATTTCTTGCGTATGGTCAATGACGAGTTTGGTTAAGTTGTTATCAGTAATTTCTGAGAGTTTATAGAATGGAAAACCTTTTAAATAAGGCGTCAGTTTATCATTAAAACCCGCTTTTCGAAAGCATTCTTGATGATAAGCGTTCGTGTTCATCAATCGGAACGGTAAAGGCATATGAATATAACAATCGCTATTCAACCTTGCCAAAAGCTACAAGCCCTCCTCAATAAACCTGACAGTAGCAGAAATCCTTTTTGTTGCTTCTTCGACAAGCTCAGGATAACAGCAACAAAAAGATTGTAGCGAATGGCGGGGCTGCGTTGCCCGAAAAGTACAGGACCACTCGTTTCCAAATCCTTTACCACTTCCAATTGGCTTTCTGTTAAACAACTAAGCACTTAACCATATAAGAAATATAAGGCCGTATAAGTTATAACACCCTAATAACGATCTTGTAAGCGGTAAAAATGGAAGATACTCCGGTAACCATCTTATATCAAATGCAAAAGGTCATAAAAACGCCTCGTTATTGTCACGATTGCCCCTCATGCGCGTTGCTCTTCTGTTGTAACTTTATCATCATCAAATCAATAGAAAATTAGATGAGAAAGATCAAAATAATGGAACATATCTCGCTTGATGGCGTGATGCAGCACGAAAACAGCGAGGATTTCGCACATGGCGGATGGACAACACCTTACCGGAGCCTGGAAGGTTTAGCAGCAGTATTGGAGGCGCAGGGTACTCACATCGATCTGTTGTTAGGCCGCAAAACCTACGATAGCTGGACCCAGTACTGGCCAAAGGCTGGAGATAATCCGATGGCGAACAGTTTAAATAACGGCAAAAAATACGTGGCCACTCATAGGCCCGACAGCCTCGAATGGGGACCTGTTGAAGATTTAGGCACTGACATCGTAAAGCGTATTCGCGACCTCAAATCAGCAGAAGGCCCTGACCTGATCGTGTATGGAAGTTCGACTGTGGTTGCTGTGTTATTGGAACATGGACTGGTTGACGAGGTTGTGCTGATGGTATACCCGGTATTGCTGGGCACGGGCAAACGTTTCTTTTCTGAAACCGCCAATGCGCGGGAACTGGCTTTTGTGAGCACGAAAACTACGCCTACAGGAGTGCAACTGAATACTTATCAATATGTTGGAGAACTGGGAAGTTAATTAGTTTGGAGTTGAAAGGTTTTTTGGAGCGCATGGGCTGTAATCCTTGGGCTGGCTTCGGTCCTGCTGTCCGTTTCCCCCGATGAAACCTGTGAAACAAGCAATCACACAATAAAAAAAGTAAAAACTAGTGCTTAAATCGGGATCCACTTCCATCAGGGCTATTTAACATTGGGCTGTACCCCGAAACGAAGAAAACATATGAAGCAATCTGTTAGCGTATTAATCCGGGTTCAGGAGGGTGGGGGCGAAACCTAACATTGGAAGATTGGTTTTGGTACATCATTAAAAACGCCCATATTTTTGGGCATGAGCGCTTTTGTTTGTCATTATTCCTTAACGTTTAACGTCGGCTGGAGCATTGGTGGTCGAATCTGCTATTGAATCGGTGCTTGTACTATCGATCAATTTGTTCGTATCGGTGTATTTGTACAT
>NZ_JBFTRT010000452.1:0-4294 GCF_056399685.1 Pedobacter sp. 01N416 | reverse complement strand
GTTGTTTGTCCGGCAGGGATAGTTACTGTTAATCCGATTGCGGTATAATCTACTCCGCTTGTGGCGGTTCCACCAACACTATACGTAATCTGTGTATCAGTTGTTGATACATTACTTAAGGTAAAGGTAAATAAACCTGGTGTAGTTGGCTCTGCCCCATCGGTTGTTGCCGCAACACTTACCGTTGCTGTAGTATGATCAGCAATATTAATGCTTGCAGGACTATTGTTTATTGTTACCAATGGGTTTCCAGAGGTAGTTAATGTAGCCAATACAGTTTCTGTTCCTTCTACTATTGCGTCGGTTAATACCGGAATGGTAATGGTCGCTGTAGTTTGTCCCGCTGGGATAATGATGGTTTTTGTTATGGTGGTGTAATCGCTTCCTTCGGTTGCAGTTCCAGCTAAAGTATAGGTAAGCTGTGTATCCGCTGATGATGGATTACTTAAAGTCACCGTAAATGTTCCGTTTACAGGTCCATTCTCATCGCCTGATGTCCCGGCGGTAATAGTGGCTTCTGAAACATCATTATCAACAATAGTTGCAGTTGTTGTAGCATTGCTGATTAACACCACACCACCAGTAATATTGCTTAATGCTGCGCTAAAAGTTTCAGCCAGCTCAGCAATATTATCATCGTTTATCGGAACCGTAAAGGTTAAGGTAGCACCTGCTGCAGAATTTGCAGGGAAGCTTAAAGTTCCGGCCTTAGTGCTATAATCTGATCCTGCAATTGCAGTTCCATCCGTTGTTGCATAATCAACAGTAAATGCATCTTGAACCGCATTGTTTAAGGTTACGGTAAAGGTTGCTGTTCCATCAGCTTCGTTAACCGTCGGTGTAGTGGAAATACTTACACTTGCTGTATTGGCATCAAGGATATTGATCGATGCAGCTGTTGTACTAATGCTTACGGATGGATTGCTTGAGCTAGCCAAAATTGCTATAACGGTTTCAATACTTTCGCTAACGGCATCAACTAACACAGGGATGGTGATGGTTCCTACAGTCTGACCTGCAGGAATAGTAATGGTTTTGGTCACAATGGCCGAGTAATCACTTCCTTCGGTGGCTGTGCCGCCTAAAGTATAGGTAAGCTGTGTATCGGTAGATGATGGATTACTTAAAGTTACCGTAAATGTTCCGTTTACCGGACCGGTTTCATCGCCGTTTAAACCTGCTGTTATGGTAGCTACCGAAGTATCGTTATCGGTAATGGTAACTGTAGCAATTGCAGTTCCGATGGTTACCAATCCACCGGTAACATTGCTTATTGTTCCATTGAAAGTTTCATTTGGTTCAACAAGGTTATCGTTGTTGACAGGAACGCTAAAGGTCAAAGTTGCTCCGGCAGCAGATCCCGCAGGGAAAGTTAATGTTCCATTGGTTGTGGTATAGTCTAAGCCTACACCTGCTATTGCTGTTCCATTGGTGGTAGCATAATCAACTGTAAATGCGTTCTGAACTGCCGCACTTAAAGTAACCGTGAACGTTGCTGTTCCATCGGCTTCGTTTATACTGCTTGGTGTTGCCGAAATACTTACTGTAGCTGTATTATTATCAAGGATGTTGATGTTTGCAGGCGTATTGCTTACCGTTACCAATGGATTTCCTGATGTTGCCAATGCAGCAATCACGGTTTCTGTTCCTTCCACTACTGCATCGCTTAATACTGGAATGGTAATCGTTCCAGTAGTTGAACCCGCAGGAATGGTAATGGTTTTGGTTACGATTGCAGTATAATCACTGCCTTCGGTTGCTGTCCCATTTAAAGTATAGGTAATCTGCGTATCTGTTGAAGATGGATTACTTAAGGTTACCGTAAATGTACCGTTCACAGGTCCGTTTTCATTTCCTGTTGTACCCGCCGTAATTGTTGCAACTGAGCTATCATTATCGATAATATTTACGGTTGCAGGTACTGTGCTTGCCGTAATTGAAGCATTATTGGTTGCAGCAGTCATGGTTAAGATTACCGATTCGGTACCTTCTGCGATATTATCTTCCAACACTGGTACAGATACCGTAACCGTGGTTTGTCCGGCCGGGATGGTTACTGTGGTGCCTATCGAAGTGTAATCTGCTCCACTATTTGCTGTTCCGCCTACCGAATAGGTAATCTGGGTATCTGTTGTTGATACATTGCTTAAGGTAAACGTAAACTGACCAGGCGCAGTTGGTTCGGCACCATCGGCACTTGCAGCAACCATTACCGTGGCTGTTGTATTATCAATAATATTAATGCTTGCCGAGATATTGCTTACCGTAACAGCAGTATTATTACTAGCGGTTAAAGTAGCCACTGCAGTTTCAATACCTTCTACCAGTGCATCGGTTAATACCGGAATAGTAATGGTTCCAGTGGTTTGACCTGCAGGGATAGTGATTGTTTTGGTTACAATATTACTGTAATCACTTCCTTCAGTTGCTGTTCCACTTAGGGTATAAGTAAGCTGTGTATCAGTTGCCGATGGATTACTTAATGTTACCGTAAAGGTTCCGTTTACCGGTCCGTTTTCGTTTCCTGATGTTCCTGCTGTAATGGTGGCTACCGAAGTATCGTTATCAGTAATAGTAACTGTAGCCGTACTGGTGGCAATGGTTACCAAACCACCTGTTACATTACCGATGGTGGCATTAATGGTTTCGTTAGGCTCAACAATATTATCGTTCGCAATCGGAACGGTAAAGGTTAAAGTTGCACCTGCCAACGATCCCGCAGGGAAGTTTAGGGTACCTGTTGCGGCAGTATAATCGTTGCCTGCAATAGCGGTACCGTTCGAAGTAGCATAATCGACAGTAAAACCTGCCTGAACCGCATTACTTAAGGTTACGGTATAGGTAGCTGTTCCTGCTGCTTCATCAATACTGGCTGGCGTGGCAGAAATACTCACCGTAGCCACATCATTATCATTAATGGTTCCGATTCCTTCCGCCTGTGAAATACTAACCGGAGCAGTAGCTCCGCTTAAAGTTACTTTGAACCTTTCAGTGTTTTCAGTGATGTTATCGTTTGTTATCGGAATAAGAATGCTTTGTGTTGCACCTGAAACCGATCCTGCAGGGAAAGTAACTACTCCCGTTTGAGCGATATAATCGGCTCCTGCAATTGCAGTATCATTAGAAGTTGCATAATTTACTGAAAGGGCATCTTGTATATTTCCGGTCAATGTTACGGTGAAGGTCATGTTGCCAACGTTTTCTAAAGCAGAAACACTGTTAATGGCCACACTTGCTGCATCATCATCGATAATGCTGGCTGTTCCGGTTGCCCCTGCTGCAGGAATAGTTACTGCCGATCCGGCACTTATGCTGTTTAATGTTACCGTAAAGGTTTCGGTACTTTCGGTAATGGCATCATTAATCACCGGAATATTGAAAGTCTGCGTAGCGCCGTTAACAGAACCGGCAGGAAAAGTTACACTACCTGTTGTGGCAGTATAATCAGAACCAGCTAATGCCGTTCCATTTGCAGTTGTATAATTCACCGTAAATGCATCCTGAACGTTACCAGTTAAGGTTACTGTAAATGTTGCATTACCTCCATTTTCTGCTAATGATATGCTGTTGATTGCAACAGTTGCCTGATCGTTATCGGCAATATTTACGGTTGCAGGAATGGTACCCGCTGTAATGGCCGGGTTGTTAGTTGCGGCCGTCATGGTTAAAATAACGGTTTCTGTTGGCTCCACAAAAGTATCATCTTGCACCAGCACCTGTACGGTTTTACTGGTTTGTCCAGCCGGGATAGTTACCGTTGTACCAAGCGAAGTATAATCAGTTCCGTTGCTTGCTGTTCCGCTTACTGCAAAAGTAACCTGTGTATCAGTTGTAGCAGCATTACTTAATGTGAAGGTAAACAAACCTGGCGTACCTGGTTCTGCACCATCATTCGTGGCGGCTACTGTTATTGTTGCCGTTGTATTATCGGTAATATTAATTGTTGCCGTTTTATCAGCTGGGATTGGCGAAATACTTACCAATGCACTGGTTGTAGATACGAGGGTTGCCACCACTGTTTCTGCTCCTTCAACCAATAAATCGGTTCTAACTGGAATGGTGATGGTTCCTGTAGTCTGCCCTGCCGGGATAATAATCGTTTTGCTTATGGTTGTATAATCATTTCCTTCTGTTGCCGTACCACCTAAAGTATAGGTAATCTCAGTATCAGTTGAAGATGGATTACTTAAGCTTACCGTAAAGGTTCCGTTTATAGGTCCGTTTTCATTTCCTGATGTTCCTGCTGTAATCGCTACCGTTGCCGCATCGTTATCTACAATGGTCGCAGTAGCCG
>NZ_JBFTRT010000451.1:0-4301 GCF_056399685.1 Pedobacter sp. 01N416 | reverse complement strand
GCTGGGATCATGATTTCGTCGCCATATTTTAATTTAATAGGCTTTAAACTATCTAATTTTATGGCAAGAAGCATCTGCCCTGACAACCTGATCTGTTTGTCTTTTTGATATCCAGAAACCACCTTTACTTTAAAACGTAAGATGTTGCTACTTTGCTGAGGTTCATTGTTCACCCAAACTTTTAAATAGCTGCACTGCGTTTTTGCAAAGTAATTTTGATTTAAACTTTCGTTATGGAGCAGGCAAAGTAAACCGCCAAGGCTGAGGAAAAGTATAAAGATCAAAATACCAACAGCTCCCTTGTAACGGTAAACATTTAATTTTTTATAAGTAATATTCAACAATAAAATGCACAGTAAAACAACAAGTAAGACTGAGGCCCACCATTGAATACCTATGCCTTTTGGAAAAAAATAAAAAATGCAGATGCCTAAAAGAAAAGGAAACAGGATCCTGACAAAAACATATTCGGACTTAAACATTGTTTAAAATTGATAGCGTACCTGAACTTTAACTTCCGATTTTTTATTGCCCTTAATTTCATCCAGGTAAGTACCTACTGTTTCTACGTCCTTATAAACAAACAACCCATATCGAACCCAAATATTTAGCTTCTTGACTATACTGTATTTCAGGTTAAAATAAGTCCTAAAACCTCTTCCATTATACATTCCAAAAGCAAAACTGTACAAAACATCATCTTCATAGGCATAAATTCTGCTATTATAACTTGGGGTATTGAAATAGGCAAATCTTACATTTCCTGTTAGCTTAGCGAACATTGGAGAATAGTCTACATCCTGATAAACGAGATAACCAAATTCTCTATTGGCACTACCTTTTTTATATTGTGAAATCTCTAGCCTGTTTTGGAAGCGCCAATTATTATTCAATTGCCAGCTTGCCTCTGCCCGATAACCTTCTCTTTTTACATTGTCTAAAAAGTTAACAGGCACATCTAAATCCGTATTTTGTTGTTTATGTTCTGTTTTAAATCGGACTAAAATTTTAAAGGTTTTGCTTGGTGTATAAACGGCCTGGGTTAAAATCTCGTAACCTTTTGATGGCTCATCAACACGGTACTTTAACCACGGGAAGCGAAAATAATCACCATAGAAAGAAAAAGCCCATTGTTTATTGGGATTAATATTTAGGCCAGCATACAATCCTTTTTCATTTACGGCTTCGCTCGATTCGGATACTGCCTGATTAAAGAAACTATGATAATCTTTATCATAATCGCGATAAGTTAAAGCAGCAGAAACTGTTGGTGACAAACTAATGAGGACACCGTTAATATAGGCAATGCCACCACCTAAACCCTTGGCTGCCTCGCCATAGAGGTACATATTTTTATATGTATAATTGTAAAACAACCCCAAATTGGTTAGCGCTTTACCTGTGAAACTATATCGATCGTAAGCTGCTGTTTGTGTAATAAAACGGCTCTTATAACGAGTATGGTAAGCAATTGCGCCAACAGCAAATTCGTTTTTGGCATATTGAACTGTGGTACCAAATACGCTTTGCGCTAAAACGCCTTTATTCTTAATCTCAGTAGGGGTTCTATGTAAACCAGTTTGATTAATGGTGGCCTGAACTAAATTTCCTTCTGAATCTAATTTTTGGCTAGCATCAAGATTGCGGAACGAAACAAAAGGGGTAATGTCTACATTTTTAAATAAGTTAATCGTTGCAGCACCTCCTCTAAAAAAAGAATATTCATTAGTAGAGTTATAAGGCCTTAAACCTAAATCTTTTTTAGCTACGCTGGTTACATCAGGACCTTTGCCAAAAGAAAAACCCGACCATAATGTTAAGCCTTGTCCAAATTGCAATGTATAATCGCCAACTACCAGTTTTTTTAGCTTTCCCAATTTGAATAGTGCGATATTGCCAGAATAAAAATCGAAAGGCTTGCCTATAAATTTTTCACCAGCATCTTTGTCTAAAGTAATGGCTGCTGATAGAATTGAGCTATAATGATATCTGTAGCGCGTCTGAAATCTTTCTGGCGAACCTAAATACCGGTTCCCGGGTAAATCTGTATAACCTTTTTGTTTTTGTAGGACCTGGGCAAAGCGCATCATCAAATCATTTTCACCAGTACGTACAATGTTTTTAAAATCGAGCTGCTGATATTCAGCGATATTGGTCAACGTTACAAATGGGAGGAGATTATGCACGGTTTTAATATCAAAACCATCAATACTTTGTAATTCCAGCACATCTGTAAGCTGACCATTTTCCTTTAGATGTGTAAAGAAATTACCAATCTGTAGAGGGGATAGGAAAACCAAAGTCTTTAACTCTTCAACTGAAGTACGGTTCAGATTAATTGGATGTTTACGGTATTTTTCCAATACATCAATCAGTTCAGTCATATCGTAATCATCGGGGAGGTTTTCGGCCATACTCTCCAAAATATCACGTGTATCTGTTTCCTCAGTATTGATTTGAGCATTTGCCATGAATCCAATCATTAGAAATGCAACAATTAAGCTCTTAAACCGCATAGCCACCTCCAATTAGAAATTTATCATAAAGGTTAACAGCCCATGCAATTACCATTTCTCTGTTAGGGATCAATGTAATTCCAAAAGAATTTTCTCGAAGAAAGAAATGATTAACTATGGCAGATAAACGGCCACCCAAATGGTTTTGGGAAAATAAAAAATAGAGGAAAAAGACAAGCAACAATACATACCATATTTTCATAAGCAGGGGTTATACCAGTTAATAAAAAATAGGGGTGATTGATGTTTTGGTTTTGCTAATATAGTAAAATAATTAAAAAAACTACAAAAAATGTATTTTTCTAATTACAGAAGAGTAATGCAAAGAAAATTGATAATGATAAGGGAAATAAAATATTTACAGTTCTTCTGCCAGGTTTACCAAAAAACCTTTCAGTTTTTCTAACGAATCTATAATTTTTTGATTCTCTCTAACGCCTGTTTTATTATTCTTTAAATAGTCTTTGGCACCTTTTAATGTAAATCCTTTTTCATCAACAAGGTTGAAGATGATCTTTAGATTTTCGATGTCTTCTGGAGTAAAAAGACGGTTGCCTTTTTTATTTTTCTTGGGCTGTAGGATATCGAATTCCTTCTCGTAAAAACGGATCTGAGATGCGTTAACATTAAACATTTCAGTCACTTCGCCCATGGTATAATACATTTTATTAATGTCTCTTTCTTTATACGGCATATTTTGTGCTTGATTATGAGTGTCTTATATCGATTAATTAAAGTATTCAAATGTAGCTCGATTTTTCCTTAATAACGCAATAAAATTTTAATTTTGTTCCCTCCAATAATATTGAAATGACAGCAAAAGAGATTAGACAGGCATTCCTTAGTTTTTTTGAATCGAAACAACATCATGTTGTTCCTTCCGCACCGATTGTGGTTAAAAACGACCCCACTTTAATGTTTACCAATGCGGGTATGAACCAGTTTAAGGATCTGTTTTTAGGAGAGGCGGCCATAAAATATTCTCGTGTTGCGGATACACAACRTTGTTTACGTGTTTCGGGCAAACATAACGATCTGGAAGAAGTAGGTATTGATACTTACCACCACACCATGTTCGAAATGTTGGGTAATTGGAGTTTTGGCGATTATTTCAAAAAAGAAGCTATTGCCTGGAGTTGGGAACTATTGACAGAAGTTTACAAAATCCCGAAAGAAAAATTATATGTCACCTACTTTGAAGGCGATGAAAAAGAAGGTCTGGAAAAAGATCAGGAAGCTTACGATCTTTGGAAACAATATGTTGATGAAAGCCACATTTTACCGGGAAATAAAAAAGACAACTTCTGGGAAATGGGCGATACCGGGCCATGCGGACCATGTTCTGAAATCCATGTAGATTGCCGTACTGATGAAGAAAAAGCTTTAGTTGATGGTGCTACATTGGTAAATGCCGACCATCCCCAGGTAATTGAAATCTGGAATAATGTATTTATGCAGTTTAACCGTTTAAAAAATGGTTCATTGCAAAGTTTACCTGCTAAACATGTTGATACCGGAATGGGCTTTGAGCGTTTGGTACGTGTTTTACAGGAAAAAACTTCTAACTACGATACAGATGTTTTCCAACCAATGATTCAGTTTATTGCAGAAAAATCGGGGATTAAATATGGTGCTGATGAGAAAACCGATATCGCCATGCGTGTTATGGCCGATCACATCCGTGCCATTTCCTTTGTTATTGCCGATGGTCAGTTACCTTCTAATAATAAAGCGGGTTATGTAATCCGCAGGATTTTACGCCGGGCCGTACGTTATGCTTATACG